>JAAXIL010000182.1:1351-8540 GCA_012270355.1 Psychrobacter sp. | reverse complement strand
CTACCAAGGTTTTGCCTGCCCCCACTTCGCCTTGCACCAGTCTAATCATGGGAATTGACGTTGCCATGTCGCTAGTCAACTCCTTAATCACTCGCTGTTGTGCTCCCGTTAAGTCAAATGGCAAATTAGCGATGAGTCGTTCGGCAAGCGGGCTTTGTGCGTCGCACTTTGGGGCTTTGTGTTCGTGCAATTGCTCTCGGCGTGCCAGCATTGCCAATTGATGGGCGGTGAGTTCCTCGACAATGAGACGACGACAAGCAGGGTGGTTGCGGTCTTTTAAACGTTCAAGCTGTTCAGATTGCGAGGCAAAATCGGTGTGCATGGGCGGGGTATGAATCAGCGTCAATGCTTCAAACAATGACAACTTGCTGACAGGCGATGCCATGTCGATACTTTGCCAATCGGCAGGCTCAAACACGGTGAGTGGCACGCCCTGCTGATGCACGGTTTGCAAACCCAGTTTGATGAGCGTTCTAAGCTTGTTTTGATGCAAGCCTTTAACGGTCGGATATATCGGTTGTAAGCCTGTATTCGGCAACGGGTCGCCCACACTCACCACTTGATATTCAGGATGGTGCAACTGCACGCCATAGCGACTGACTTTAACCTCGCCAAATACCCTTAAACGAGTGCCCAGCGTCATGGTTTGCGTTAGCCCTCGATACACTTTAAAAAATCGCAAACCAATAGTGGACAAACCATCATCATCTGCCAATGTCACCGTCATGCCACTGCGTTTGTTATCGACGTGCACAATTTGTCCTTCAATCAAGGCGGTTTGCCCGTGTTCGAGTTGGTTTAATGGCACAAGGCGAGAACGGTCCTCATAGTCTCGTGGTAAATGTAGTAATAAATCAAACAAACGGGTGATGCCAAGTTCAGCAAGTTGCCCTTCAATTTTACTGCCCACACCAGCCAAAGCACCGACGGGTAAGTCGATGGCAAGAGTTTGGTTTGACAGGGTTTGGCTTGACATGGGCGAGGTATGAGTTGAGGTAAAATCGTTCGGCATAACAGGCAATAATTGTGGTATGTTGGCATTATACCTATATTTCTGCCTATGTTCGCATCAATACGCCTATGCCAAACCCTTTAACCTTTACCTCCATCGCCAATCAAAACGAATTAGAAACCCATATTCATACATTGATTGCCATTGAGCCAAAGTTTGCCCCTGTATTCGAGCAAGTTGGCGTACCTGACCTAAGACGTAATGCGGGCGGATTTCGGGAACTCATGCGAGCAATGGTAGGACAACAACTGTCGGTTGCTGCTGCTCGTAGCATTTGGCAAAAGTTAGAGACCGCAGAGCTCACCACGCCCGATGCCATTAAACAGGCGGATGACGTCACCTTTAGAGCAAACGGATTATCTCGGCAAAAAATCCGCTATGTACGCTCACTTGCCGAGCATGATATTAATTATGAGATGTTGACGACATTGCCTGACGAGGAAGTCATCTCGACGCTCACCGCCGTGACGGGTATTGGCAAATGGACAGCAGAGATGTATCTGCTCTTTAGCCTTGGGCGAGCAGATGTGCTGGCGGTTGATGATTTGGCAATCAAGGTCGGGGCAATGGCATTACTTGAACTGGACGCTCGTCCCACTCCGAAACAGCTTAAGACGTTGTCTGAACCGTGGTCGCCTCATCGCAGTGCCGCCAGCCTTTTGCTTTGGGCGTATTATGGGTATTTAAAAGATAGACAGGGGTTGCCAGTTTATGCTACCCTATTGGTCAATCGCCCGTTATAACAAGCGTCCGCTCATACAATGCATTCTTTTTTATACCCGTGATGTCGCTGGCAAGCCTTGCCGCTTTTTTGATGGGTAAATCTTCTAACAAGCGTAACAGCAAAACATCATGTTGACTTGGGTCATCGTCTGCATTCGCCGTATTGCCTGCGACCACGAGCACAATCTCACCTTTTTGTTGATTGGGGTCATCGGCTACAAACTCAGCCAATTCGCCTAACGTGGTTTTATGCACGGTTTCGAAGGTTTTGGTCAGCTCTCGGCATAAGGTCACCGCCCGCTGTGCTCCAAACACTTGCGTCATGTCAGTAACACTGGCGACGATGCGATGCGGTGCTTCATAAAAAATCAGCGTTTCTTGCCGACCTTTTAGAGCCTCCAACTGCTTGACTCGCCCATGCGTTTTGGCAGGCAAAAAGCCAATAAAGCTAAATTTGTCCGACGGCAGTCCTGCCACAGACAATGCCGCAATTGCTGCACACGCTCCAACCACAGGCGACACCGACACGTCTGCCTCATGGGCAGCTTGCACCAGCTGATAGCCAGGATCACTCACCAGTGGTGTACCTGCATCACTAATGAGTGCGATGCGTTTACCTGTCTGCAGCATTTCAATCAGTTTGGGCGTTTGCACTGCACTGTTGTGCTCATGATACGCCCAGGTTTGGGTGTCGATGCCAAAATTTGACAGCAGTTTGCCTGAGGTGCGGGTGTCCTCACAGGCGATGATGTCCACCTGTTTGAGCGTGTCAATGGCGTGACTGGTAATATCGTTCAAATTACCAATGGGCGTGGCGACGACGTATAAACAACCTTGACTGGCGTCAGATGACGTGGAATTTAGCATAGACCTGCAAACAGTATGAGGATTTGCCACCGATTGTAGCATGGTGTGCTATCATAGCGGTTTGAATTTGCAACTCGTATTAAATATTTGGCGTTGACGCATTTGCCAAGCTCGCACGCCATGCCCAACCTTTATGTCTAAACTCGCCTCTACCCTACCGCTCACTTCGCCCAAACAGCAGGATGGCGAATGCTATGAGAGGCAGGCGATTGCCTTTTTGCAGGCACAGGGCTTAACGCTTATCGCCCAAAACTGGCTCAAAGCGAAAGTGGGCGAGCTTGATGCGGTCATGATTGAATCTGGCATGGCGTGGGATACGCTGGTATTTGTAGAGGTACGTAAACGCAAACGCTCAGGCTTTGGCGATGCGTTGTTGAGTGTCACGCCCACCAAGCAAAAGAAAATTGCCAAAACCGCCCGCTACTTTTTGCAGGCTCATCCTGAATATAAAGAGTATGAATGTCGGTTTGATGTGGTGGCATTTGATGTTGACGCAACAGATAACAAAGCCTCACCTGTCATGCCCGAATGGGTGCAAGGGGCATTCTATGCCGACGTGTGGTAGCTCAAGTGGCGACAGTAAAACTTTGAGACAGTTAATAGTGAATAGGAAATAACATGAAACGTTATCAATGGCTTGTGTTGTCCGCAGTCGCAATAGGCCCAGTTGCCATATTTTTGACCCCTGCTCATGCAAGCGAATCTACGCTACTTGGCTTGGTCAATGGAGTGAGCGGAAGTGGCGGTATTGCAGTGAGTAAAGACATGGCTTATGGTGATGCTCCATTACAAAATTTGGATGTCTATTATCCAAAAGCGTTAAGCCAAGCCATCAAAAAGGGCAACACGGACACACTCACCACCACTTATCCATTGGTAGTCTTTGTGCACGGGGGCTCATGGCAAACAGGCAACAAAAATAAGTACAAGTTTGTTGGCGAAAGTTTGGCAAAAGCTGGCTATGTGACCACAGTGATCAACTACCGCAAAGCCCCTGAGCACCGCTATCCCGACTATGTTCATGATACCGCCCAAGCCATTGCCTGGACACACAACAATGCCAGCCGATTTTATGCCGACCCAAACCGCATGGCGGTCATTGGTCATTCGGCAGGGGCGTTTAATGTTGTCGCCGCTGTTTCGAATGCCGACTTTTTAGCCCCTTATGGACTTAAACCGTCAAATATTAAAGCGGTTGTGGGCATCGCTGGACCTTATAGTTATGACTTTCGCCAATATGACAGCCGCATTGCTTTTCCTGAAGATGGCAACCCCGATGACATCATGCCTGACCGTTTGATAAAATCGGGCAATAGCGGTGAGCAACCGTCTTATTTGCTAATGACTGCCGAAGATGACAACATTGTGAATCCTAAAAATACCGAAGATATGACGCAAGCGTTGCAAGATGCGGATATTCAAGTGAGTACGGTTGACATTAAGGGAGCATCGCACGGCACCATTATTGGGGCGATGTCCACCTCGCTCACTTGGCTAAATGATGTGCGTCCGCAGGTCATCGCTTTTTTAGACAAGAACTTATAGGCTAACATTATTAGGCTATCCCTATTGATAAGCTATCACCAAAGGATCACTGAACCATGAATGCTGATGATTTAATCGCTTTTTTACACCCGCATTTTCCCGAAGCCACCATACAAGCGGCCAACCAAGGCAACAAATTTGCTGTGCGAATCGTGGATGAAAGCTTTGCTGGTAATCGCCTTGTGCAACGTCCACACCCGGTGGATGCCCTTGTCAATGCTATAATCGCCAGTGGCGACATTCATGCCCTCAACATCCAAGCCCTCACCCCCGAAGAATGGGCGGAGCAACAAGGTTAATTTTTGTTATTTACTTTCTATTCGTTTTAGGTTTTTAGCTGGAATTTTCGATGGATCAATTTTTAATCACTGGGGCTTGCCGAATTGCAGGCGAAGTCAAAATTTCTGGGGCAAAAAATGCCGCCCTCCCCTTGCTCGCCGCCATGATGCTTGCTGACTCACCAACCACTTTACACAATGTGCCAAGCCTGCAAGACGTTCGTACTCTCATCAAGCTGATTGCTGGCATGGGCATTGATATCCAAAAAGAAGGTGATACGGTTACGTGTGATAACTCAGGCATCGACAGTTATTTTGCCCCGTATGATCTCGTAAAAACCATGCGAGCGTCTATCTTGGTGCTAGGACCTTTGCTTGCCCGTTACGGTGAAGCGGAAGTCTCCTTGCCTGGTGGCTGTGCCATTGGCTCTCGCCCTGTCGATCAGCATCTTAAAGCGTTTGAAGCAATGGGGGCAAGCATCATTGTTGAAAACGGCTATGTGAAAGCCAAAGCCCCCGCAGGTGGACGACTCATTGGCTGTGAGCACAGTTTTGATATGGTAACGGTGGGCGGCACCGAAAATGTACTCATAGCAGCCGTATTGGCATCGGGCACAACCCGCCTTGAGAATTGTGCCCGTGAGCCCGAAGTGGTGGATTTAGCCAATATGCTCGTAAAAATGGGAGCAAAAATTGATGGCATCGGTACCGCCAATCTAACGATTGAAGGCGTGGAGAGCTTGCATGGCTGTGAGTATTCGGTAGTGCCCGACCGCATCGAAACGGGCTCTTATCTTGCAGGTGCTCTCATGACTGCTGGTGACGTGACAACCACGCATACCAGTGCTGATTTGTTACACCCTGTTCTAAAAAAATTCGAAGCAATGGGAGCGACGGTCACCCATGGCGGTGAGGGGCATGATGGCTGGATTCGGGCACAGATAGCAGGCAGACCCAAACCTGTGGACATTCGCACCCAGCCACACCCTGGCTTTCCGACCGATATGCAAGCCCAGCTTATGGCAATCTGCTGTCTCGCCGATGGCAGTAGCACCATCATCGAAAACATTTTTGAAAACCGTTATATGCATGTGCCAGAGCTAAAACGCTTGGGGGCAAATATCAAGGTTGATGGACATACCGCCATTGTGCGGGGCGTGGATAAGTTTACCGCCGCCCCCGTCATGGCGACCGATTTGCGAGCCTCCATGTCATTGGTCATGGCAGCGGCATCGGCAGATGGAGAAAGTCTTATCGACCGCATCTATCACATTGACCGAGGTTATGAAGATGTGGAATCTAAACTAAGAGGTTTGGGCGTCACCATTGAGCGGGTAAAGGGCTAACAAATGCAACCGACAGAATTTAATGGCTTGACCCTTGCCCTATCCAAGGGGCGTATTTTCAAAGAAACCTTGCCCCTACTCAAAGCGGCAGGCATAGAGCTTTTAGAAGACCCCGATAAGTCTCGCAAGCTGATTTTTGCGACCACCAACGATAAGGTACGGGTGCTGATTTTGCGGGCATCGGATGTGCCAACTTATGTGGAACACGGGGCAGCAGATTTTGGTGTGGCGGGCAAAGACGTATTGCTTGAGTATGGAGCAAAGCACGTGTATGAATTGCTGGATTTGCAGATTGCAAAATGCAAACTGATGACTGCGGGCATAAAGGTGGCAAACTTGCCTGAGCGTCGTTTGCGTGTCGCCACCAAATATGTCAATGTGGCTCGGGCATATTTTGCCAGTCAAGGCAAACAGGTGGATATCATCAAGCTTTATGGCTCAATGGAGCTTGCTCCACTTGTTGGGCTAGGTGATTTGATTGTGGATGTGGTGGACACGGGCAATACGCTTAGAGCCAACGGGCTTGAGCCACTTGAACACATTTGCGATGTGTCGTCTCGCTTAATTGTTAATCAAGTCAGCTATAAACGCAAATTTGCCCTACTTGAGCCGATATTACAAAGTTTTGAAGCGAGTGTGGGGTAAGGGGTAAAACTCAATCTTCAAAAATTTAAACCAGTGCGTCGCTTATCAATTATCTGTTAAGTGATACACTGGTTTTATCATATCTATACCCCCGCTCTATGCCACAGAAAGAATAAAGGAAAACCCATGCGACGTTTATCCAGCACCGACGCCAATTTTAACGAGCAACTTACCGACCTACTCGCCTTTGAAACCGTGAATGATAAAGACTTATTAAACACGGTCGATGACATCATCAACCAAGTGCGAACCGAGGGCGATAAAGCCGTACTTGCACTGACACAAAAGTTCGACCAACACCCCGCCACCACAATGGCTGACCTGACTCTAAGCGATGCCGATTTACAATCTGCTTTTGATGACTTAGACGATGCGTTAAAACAAGCCCTGACCACCGCCGCCACTCGCATTCGGGACTTTCACACCCGTCAAGTGCAAGAAACATGGCACTATACCGATGAGCTTGGCAACCGTCTCGGACAACAGGTTACGCCACTTGACCGAGTGGGCATTTATGTTCCTGGTGGGCTTGCGTCTTATCCCTCCTCGGTGTTGATGAACGCCATTCCTGCCAAAGTCGCTGGCGTGGGCGAGATTGTCATGGTTGTGCCTGCCCCCAAAGGTGAGCTTAACCCTTTGGTACTGGCAGCCGCATACCTCGCAGGTGTTGACAAGGTCTTTACCATTGGCGGTGCTCAAGCGGTGGCGGCACTTGCTTATGGGACGGCAAGCATTCCGCAAGTGGATAAAATCACAGGACCTGTCTATAAATC
>JAAXIL010000182.1:0-1341 GCA_012270355.1 Psychrobacter sp. | reverse complement strand
CGGGCAATAAATACGTCGCCGCTGCCAAACGTGCGGTATTCGGGCAGGTGGGCATCGATATGATTGCCGGACCGTCTGAAGTGCTGGTGTATGCCGAAGGTGAAGCAAATGATAATGCCGACTGGCTGGCGATGGATTTATTATCTCAAGCCGAACATGACACGGTGGCACAAGCCATATTTGTGACCACAAGTGAGGCACAAGCGGATGCTGTTGAGCAGGCGATTAACACTGCCCTAAAAGACTTGCCAAAAGCGGACATCGCCAAAGCAGCCTTGCAGAATCGTGGGGCGATAATTGTGGTGCAGAATCGTGAGGAAGGTGTTCAGGTGATTAACCGCATTGCCCCTGAGCATTTAGAACTCTCGGTCGATGAGCCAGATAGCTTGATTGGTAACATCCGCCATGCTGGAGCGATATTTATGGGACGGCACACGCCCGAGGCGATTGGCGATTATTGTGCAGGACCGAACCATGTGTTGCCGACTTCTGGCACGGCACGATTTTCGTCACCGCTTGGCGTGTATGACTTTCAGAAGAAAACGTCGCTGATTTATTGTACGCCAGAGGGCAGTCAGACATTGGCTAAGGTAGCGGATGTATTGGCGGTGCAGGAAGACTTGGATGCTCATGCCAGATCGGCAAGATTTCGGGTACAGTGATTTAAAAGGACTAGGGACACTCGGTGTCATGACGAGCTTTGGGCTTGAATTTAATGCCCCCCACCATATTAAATGACACTTGATACATTCTGCTACGCTCGTCATCATCGGGGCAATATTTAATGTGTCCCATGTGTCCTCTTGGGGTACCTGTATCCCCAAAGAATTTAGTATGCGTACGCCCGCCTGCTCTTAAATATACTTTGCCATAATCTAAATCTAAAGCCTCGATGCTAATTAAGGTGTCTGTATTAAAATTATAGGTTTGATTGTCATCACTGTCTGTAAAAAGCAGCAACCTATCTTGTGCATTTTTATGGCACACGTTATGGGTGTTTGCTAGGCACACAATTAGATTTTGCCGACGAATGCGACTTTCGGCTTTAGCAGTTTTTAAAGTAGATGTAATCTTAGAGCGAATGGTGTTGGCTTCCATCCGTTTGATTTGCTCAATAAAACTTGGGGCGGCAATGCTGGCGATAATAGCAAGAATGGCGATAGTAAAGATAAGTTCGGTCAGCGAAACCCCTCTTTGATTGAGCATATATAAGCCAGTTAAGTTATGAATAGGTAAGTTGCCATTCATCCTAGCATATTAGGGTGTGTTGACATATAGAGAATAAATGATAATCATAGTGTTATGACTAGATTAACCCTAAGTGATGCCCAGTGGGCAAAG
>JAAXIL010000037.1:7572-8618 GCA_012270355.1 Psychrobacter sp. | reverse complement strand
AATCATAAAGAAGAAGGATATAAATACTGGATTGAAAAAATAGATTATAATTTATCTCGTTTAGTTGTTCATTTATAATGAGCCATAAAATTTTATGGCGTTATGCAGACAACCAAAATATGATGATTGATTGTCATCATATAATTTTTCAATTTGAATGTAGAGGTGTGCCATGGCGAAATTTAGTAATAAAGATTTAGCGGATATGGAAGTGGATGAACTGCTTGCATTTAGTAAAAATGCCGAGAAACTGATTGCCGAAAAACAAAATAAACGGTTGTATGATGCTTATGAGCAGTATGAAAAAATTGCAGATGATGCTGGCGTTAGCATTAAAGAAGTATTAGAAGCAGGCGACAAACTAAAAAAAGAGCGTAGCATTAAATACCGTGACCCCAGCAACCCTGACAACACGTGGACGGGGCGTGGTCGTCAACCAAAATGGATGACTGCCGAATTGAAAAAAGGCAAAACCGTGGAAGATTTTGCGGTTTAATCTTCAGTTAGCGATTTTCGCTAAACATGATTGACTATAGCCAAGTCAGAATGAAAATGGTACAAGGCAAACGAGTAAAGATGTACAAGTGGTACTTCGAGCGAGTTTAACACCGTACCATTTTATTATGTGCAGGCTATATTGGTTTTATATTAACCCATCGTTGCTTAGGCGGATGGGTTTTTTTGTGGCTATGTTTTGGCAATGTTTTTAGCAATGATTGCCAGCTATTAAAGTTAAATGATCGGTGGTTGTGGACGGCATGGAACCTATGTGCTTTTTTTTAGTGGTTTGGTGTGACAATGTGCTAAACTTTAGCCGAATTTTGTTTGCGTTAGCGTGAGTTTTCGATTTGGCACGACCATCCTCTACCCAAGCTGTTGCACGTCCCCGAAAAGTCTGGTGGCTGATTGGGACGGTTGTGCTGATGGCGTGTGTGCTGTTGCAAATGCCAGCTTCTTGGCTGGTTGCCAAACTTACCCCTAATACCACGTTTTTACAACACGTTTCGGGTAATGTTTGGCAGGGTTCGGGCGTGATGACTTTGCCC
>JAAXIL010000037.1:4841-7562 GCA_012270355.1 Psychrobacter sp. | reverse complement strand
AGGTAACTTGGGGGCTCAATCCGTTACGTGTGTTTATGGGCAGACTTGGGGCGGACGTTGATGTGGTGAGCGGTCAAACTCGCTTGGAAGGTCAAGTCAGTCGAGGCTTGAATGGCTGGCTGGTTCAGGATTTATCGGGCAAGATTGATAAGACGACGCTGGCTCAATTGGTGAGTTGGCAATTGCCCGATGCCCCGATACAGGTGAATGCCGTGTCACTGGCTTTAAATAAGACAAGCGAGGACGAACCTGCGACTTTTAACGATGTCGATGGTCAATTAACTTGGGCAGGGGGTGATTTTGGCTATCCGAGTGGGGGCAAGACGTATAACATTAACTTGCCTGCCATGCGTGCAGAACTCTCCGATGAGATGCAGGGCGAACAGTCGGTGTTACATGCCAGTTTGGTGGATAATGACAGCAAACGCCTCGGTGATTTTTATGTGGATGGCGACGGGATGCTGGATGCCAATTTGACGCAACGTCTACTTGAAAATATGCCCGAATATAAAGGCTCTGCCCCGCTTGACACCAATGTGGTGAGTGTGCGTCAACCTTTATTAAGTGGGATGGGCGGTTCATCGTCAAGTAATCAGTCAATGGGTAGTCAAACGATGGGTAACAACTGATGGCATCGTTTGACTCAGGATTTAAGGACATAAAAACGACGTTGACGGATTTATTGAATCGGTTTGCGGGATGGATTTTACTGTTTGCCATCATTTGGTTATGTTGGGGCATCGCTCGCATTGTGTGGCTCATTCTGGCACCGCCAACGGTGCCAAATTTGCCGTTAGCTGAGCGGAAGAATCGCCCTGCGTTGCAAGTGAACGCAGGAAATGCTTTAAATGTGTTTGCAGTGAACGAACCAAAAGTTAATACGCCTCCGCCTGCTCCGCCTCCTAACGTGACATTAACGGGCGTGATGATAGCGGAGCCAAGCGAGAATTCCTCGGCGATGTTAGATGTGGATGGCACCATTGCCAATTATCGCATAGGCGAGACGCTCAAAGGGTCAGATTATAGGGTCATCGAGGTGGCATGGGAGCAGGTGATTTTAGCCGATGCCAATGATCAGCAAATCGTGCTGGATATGCCTGAGCGGATGAGTTTGAATCAACCGTTTAATGCGGATGCGAATGAGGCATCGAACGCTAGAGGCATCAGCAATCGGCGTTTGCCGACGGGTAACAATAGCAGTCCTACCCGAGATGCCATTGTATCCAATAATCGATTAGATGATGCGTTGACAAATGCCAATGATGAGGCGGATAACAATGCGTTGCAAGATAATGGGGATACAGGTCAAAATGAACCATCGGCGGAATCTGCTATTGATAACGCTGTGAATGAACTGAAAGAAAATCCCGCCAGTTATTTAAGTCAGATGGGCGTGATGGCAACAGGAGAGGGCTATCAAGTGACCGATGCCATGCCGAGTAAAATCCGCAATCGCTTGGGGCTTGAATCGGGCGATCGGGTGTTGACAGTCAATGGACAAAATGTCGGCAGTAATCCTGCGGGGGATGCTGATTTGCTTGGGCAGGTTAAGCAATCGGGCGAGGCGGTGATTGAGGTGCAACGTGGCGAGCAAACCATTACCATTCGGCAACAGTTTTAATTTTTTATCATACAGCAAAAATTAGGTTAGCAACTTCATGCGAATGACTTATTTATTGGCATCGTTAAGACTTCAGGCAACTTTTATTAAGCCCCTTTTTAAGTCCCCAGCAAACAAGGCGTTTTTGGTTGGGGTATTATCAAGCATGGCGGTTATGCCGTCGGTTGCCTATGCCGAAAGTTGGAAGGTGAATTTGCAAGATGCTGATATCAAGGCGTTCATCAATGAAGTGGCGACCATCACCAATCAAAACTTTGTGCTCGACCCCCGCATCAATGGCAATGTGACAGTCATCTCGAACCGTGCGTTGTCTAAAGATGAGGTGTATCAGCTGTTTTTGAGTGTGATGCAAGTTAATGGTATTGCCGCTATTGATAATGGTACGACCATCAAGCTTGTGCCCGATAACGTCGCCAAACAATCGGGCATTGCGGTTGATTTGACAGGGGAAGCATCGGGTGAGGCGTTATCCACTCGGGTCATTTATCTCAACAACACGCAAGCTGCTGAAATTTTAACCGTCATCCGACCGCTGATGCCCCAATCTGCCAATGCTGCCGCCGTGCCTGGGGTAAATGCGTTGGTGCTGACTGACCGTGCCGATAGCCTCAATGAAATTGCCCGTTTGGTGAATGACCTTGATCGTGGCAACAACGAGGCGATGAGCGTCGTGCCATTGCGTCACGTCGACGCCGAGCGAATGATGGAACTCATCGACGGCTTGACTGGTACGGCAGGTGAGGGCGGGCAGGTAAACAAGTCAGTCAAGGTCATTGCCGATAATGCCAGCGATCGCTTGCTGGTACAAGGCTCGCCAGAGGCAGTTGCTAGAATTCGAGTGATGGTTGATCAGCTTGACACCATGCCTTCGCAACGCTTAAGCGGACTGAGGGTGTTTCGCCTAAAATATGCCAGTGCCACGCACGTTGCTGATATGCTTAGAGGCTTATTGTCTAACCAGTCAATTAACAGTGCGGGGGCGACCTCGACGCTTGAATCGGCGTCATTAAATAACGCATCCAGCACGTCAGCGGGGTTGTCCAGCTCCGCTACCTCAACCAGTGCCACCCCAACTAGACCGTCAGCAGTCAGCTCCAACA
>JAAXIL010000037.1:0-4831 GCA_012270355.1 Psychrobacter sp. | reverse complement strand
GTGCAGGGGCGACCTCGACGCTTGAATCGGCGTCATTAAATGACACGTCTAGCACCACAGCAGGATTGTCCAGCTCGACAGCGACCAATGACGGCAACACGGTAGCCAGAACGTCGGCGGTAAATACCAGTGCAGGCAGTAGCACAGATGCAAGTGGCAAGCCCTTTAGCATCATTGCTGATGAAACCCAAAATGCGGTGGTGGTGAATGCCGACCCTGCGTTGATGCTTGAAGTCCAAGAAGCGATCAATCAGCTTGATACACGCCGTGCTCAAGTGTTGATTCAGGCGGCAATTATAGAGGTGTCGGGCAATGATGCCAAACAGCTAGGCGTACAATGGGCTTTAGGAAATGCCAATAGTGGCTATGGCGTGGTGAACTTTAGCAACGTTGGGGCGAGTGCAACCGCATTAGCTACGGCAGCGTTGACGGGTAGTTATAGCAGTGCCGCCAATGCGGTGGCGGGGGCGTTACTTGGAGTAGGTGATTCGAATACCGATAGCAATGGTAATACCGAATTTTACGGGGCGATTTTGCAGGCGTTGGACTCGACCAGCAGTGCTAACTTGCTATCGATGCCGTCAATTTTGACGCTAGACAATGAAAAAGCTAGCATTTTAGTCGGTCAAAACGTGCCCTTTGTCACGGGTTCTTATACCACGACGGGCAATTCTTCGACCAACCCATTTCAAACCATTGACCGTCAAGACGTGGGTATTAACCTTAATGTCATTCCTCATATTGGAGCGAATGGCACGGTACGCCTTGAAGTATCGCAAGAAGTTTCGTCTGTGGTGAATGGCACCGCCAACAACGCCAGCGGTTTGATAACCAATAAAAGCCTGATTAATACCACCATTTTAGCCGATGACCAACAAACCATCGCTTTGGGCGGATTGATGCGGGACAACACCACGGGCGGGGTGCAAAAAGTCCCAGGTCTCGGCGACGTACCCGTCATTGGACGGTTGTTCCGCTCCGATAATACCAGCACCGACAAATCAAACCTCATCATCTTTTTGCAACCGACCATTTTGCGAAATGGCGGGGCGGTGGCAAGTGTGACAGAGCGTTATAATAATCAGTTGCAAGTGATGCAACTCGTGATTGATGCCAATGGTACAGTGAAAAAAATCCCAATGAATGGTATCGGTAACGGGAGTGTTTATACCAATCAACCAAATACTTATGAACTTGCTCCATTAAATCCTGTGCCGAATAATGGAGGTTTGGCTACGCCTGCTCCGACCACTCGGGTGGTGACTCAACCAGTAACGACTATGCCTACTTATCCAACTAACTATTCACAGACCAACTACCCACAAAATGCTTATCCTCAAGATGGTGTGACCGTCATCGAAAACACTGGGCAAGATGTGTATATTGATTTAACCCAGCAACCTTAAGGTCATCGAATCGGTAGGTTTGATAATGTCGAAATCTAAACACGCTCAACACCATAAACCTTCATCCGCCAAAAAATGGCTTAAACTTGGGGCGGTAGCAGTTGCATTATTGTTGATTCCTCGGCGTAGTAGTGAACAAGCGGAAAAAAACGCCAGTAAGCCAGCCGACTCGGCTTCAAGTGAAAATAACCCCAAATCGTGCTAACCCTGTTTAATCCATCAAATCTCTGTACTCTCTAAGTTTCCTCCTTCTATGTCGCTATCTCTTATTGACACCCATACCCATTTTGATGTGCCACTGTATGATGCCGATTGGCAGGTGCAGAGTGAGCGAGCAGATAGGGCAGGGGTGCAACATTTGGTGCTGGTGGGCTATGTGGCACAGCACTTTAAACGGATGCAAAAGCGTCAACACCAAATTCAAGGGTTAGCCAATATCGATTTAACCGCTCATATTGCTTATGGGCTACACCCTGCCTATATTCATAAACACGTCGATGCGGATTTAGAATATTTGGCGAAAACTTTATCGGCAAATCCAGCGATTGCGGTTGGTGAAATTGGGCTAGACACCTTTACTGATGCCTTAAAAGCCGATGATGCTTTCGCAAAACAGAAGCGTTTTTTTAACGCTCAGCTTGATTTAGCCGTAGAGCACGAACTGCCCGTCATGTTACATATTCGCAAAGCCCATGCCGACGCTTTAAAAATTCTAAAATCGCATGCTTATGATGCCCATAATTTAGGCGGGATTGCCCATAGTTTTAGTGGTGGTGAACAAGAGGCGGATGCCTTTGTACGTTTGGGGTTTAAGCTCGGTGTTACAGGGCAAATCACCAACCCAAATGCTAAAAAGTTACGCCGAGCCATCACTTTTGCCGTGCAAAAGCATGGACTGGACTGCCTTGTGATTGAAACTGACTGCCCTGACATGACGCCAGTGCCTTGCCAAACAAACTCAAACCAACCTGACCGCAATGTACCTGCCAATCTGCCTTATGTATTAGAAGGACTAAGCGAGTTGTTGACGGTAGATAAGGTTAAACTAGCGGAAACGCTGTGGCAAAATAGTAATGAGGCGTTACAGGTGAACTGGAACAAATATGACGATGGACTATAAAATTAAACCTGAAAACTTAAAAATCGACAATCCTCAAACCGCTAGCCCACGTATTGATAACGAGTACAATCGTCGATTTGCAGGCACAAAAACGCTATATGGGGCGGATAATTTTGCTAAATTTGCACAGGCTCACGTCATTGTTATTGGCGTGGGCGGGGTAGGCACTTGGGTAGTGGAAGGGCTGGCACGCACGTGCATAGGTAAGCTGACATTGGTAGATTTAGACGTGCTCGTTTCCTCTAACGTCAACCGCCAGTTGCCTGCCTTAGATGCCAACTTTGGACGTTCTAAAATTGAAGTGATGGGCGAGCGTGCTAAACAAATCAATCCGCATATTGAAATGACGCTCATTGACGATTTTTTAACCGCAGATAACGTGGGTGAGATACTGACGAGTCGAGCTGAAGCTAAATCAAAGCGAGACGCTGGCGAGATGACGGTGGTGTTAGATTGCTGTGATGACATGTCTGCCAAACTTGCCACCGCTTTACATTGCCGATTTAATAAGTTGAAACTCATCGTCGCAGGCGGGGCGGGGGGCAAAATTGACCCGCTTCAAATCACCACTGCTGACCTCAAAGACACGCATCAAGACCCCTTGCTTGCAAGGATGCGTAGCAAACTTCGCCACGAGCATGGCATCAACTCTAAGCTTAAAGAAAAGTTTGGCATCAAATGTGTATATAGCACTGAACCTCCCAAAGTCAATACAAGTGATTGTGAGATTGACCCTGCCAGCGGTTTACGTTGTGGAGGATATGGTTCGGCGGTAGCAATTACTTCTGTTATCGGCATGGTGATGGTGAATGAGGCGTTGCAGGTTATTAGTCGGAGTTGACAAAGCATGGCGGCGTTATATCAATTAACTAAATTGAATTGTTACCTCTGTGCTCAACGTTGACAAAATCACTCAACTGCCTCAATAATAGGGCTATGAATAAATCATTGCTCGATCCGATCTTGCGTGCCCAACACAGCAAAGATGACACACAATCTAACTTGCCCGCGGTGTCATTTCCAAAACGCATGGATGATGCCAAACGCATTGCGGTTCTCAAGGACTATCAAGTCCTGAATCATATAGAAGAGCCCTCTTTTTCCCGCTTGACCGAACTGGCTAAATTGTTTTTTGATGTCCAAATTGTGACCATCACCTTTATGGATGAGGAAACACAGTTTTTAAAATCGCCTATCGGTTTAGGCTCGGTGTGTGAAACCCCACGTCGAGATGCGTTTTGTAATTACACCATTATGAGTGATGCGGTACTGGTTGTGCCCGATGCGTTGCATGATCCTCGGTTTGAAAATAACAACCTTGTCACAGGTGGTCCATACATTCGATTTTATGCAGGTGCTCCCATTTCTGTTTACGAAGCAGGGCAGGAGATTGTGCTAGGGGCATTTTGCTTGATTGATCCTGAGCCAAAAGTAGACTTTGCAGGCAAATATATTGAACGGCTCAAGCTGTTTGCCAGCATGGCAGGTGATGCACTGCAACTCATAAAAAATCAGCGATTGGCACGACAAGCCAACGAGCAAAAATCACGCTTTTTAGCAAACATGAGCCATGAAATTCGCACGCCGATGAACGGCATCATGGGTATGGTTGATCTGTTGGCTGATACTGAGCTTGATGAGTCACAACGACATTATGTAGATAACTTGCAAGCCTCAAGCAGTCATTTGATGGCGATTATCAATGATATTTTGGATTTATCCAAAGTCGAGTCGGGCAAAATGGGCATTGATGAGAAGCCCATGAATTTACGAAAGGCGGGCGATGAAGTACAGATGTTGTTTCGATCCAAAGCCATGTCAGAGGGTGTGCAATTTAATTATACTTATGACGAAAATCTAAGTGATTATGCCTTAGGTGATACGGTGCGTATTAAGCAAGTGTTGTCAAACTTAGTCAATAATGCCATCAAATTTACGCCCGAAGGTGGACAAGTTTCGGTGGATGTCATGTCCACCACTGATTGCCGAACGTTTGGCGGCAATGAACGTTTGACAGTATGTATGCGGGTGAAGGACACGGGCATTGGTATCAAACCGGCATCCTTGACGGCGATTTATGATGCGTACCATCAAGCCGAGAGCAAACCCCATAAAATTTAAAAACTCTTTATAATTTTTCTTAATACTTTGAGTGCATTTGTCTAAAATTGCGCCAAACTAGACTAAGGAACAAGCAATTAGGCATATTTTGTACAATTATAGGGCGCATATTGCCAGTGACGGAGGCCAAGCGACAGGGAGAACAAACAGCTAAGTGAAAAGGTATTTACTGGCTACATCATCT
>JAAXIL010000018.1 GCA_012270355.1 Psychrobacter sp. | reverse complement strand
TCGACATCCCTGCCATGCAAGAACATTTCCAGAAGGTGGCAGGGGAGAGTGGTGGTGCACCCCTAGCGGTTGTCATCACTGCCGAAGAGGCTGGCGAACAGATTGCCGAAGCGGGTGAAAAACGTGGCGGACTGGATGCGATCATTCATAATGCGGGCGTGACTCGTGACAAAACATTAGCGAGAATGGATGACAAACAATGGAACATGGTCATTAACATTAACCTTGCTAGCATTGCTCGAGTGAATGAGTATTTGTTTGCTCATAACGCTTTAAATGACAATGCTCGCATTGTGTGTGTGTCTTCCATTTCTGGTATCGCTGGTAATATGGGTCAAACCAACTATGCAACTTCGAAAGCGGGCGTGATTGGACTTGTGCAAGCTACTGCCAAACAGCTTGCAAGCCAAGATAACCATGTGACCATCAATGCGGTTGCTCCAGGCTTTATCGAAACGCAGATGACTGCTGCCATTCCCTTTGCCATTCGTGAAGCGGGTCGCCGTATGAACTCAATGAGCCAAGGCGGATTGCCCGTTGACGTGGCAGAAACCATCGCATGGCTTGCCTCACCTGCTTCAGGTGGCGTAAACGGCAACATCGTTCGCGTGTGCGGACAAAGTTTGCTCGGTGCATAATGTTACCTAAAAGCCATCAGCTTCGGTTGGAGAATCGATTGATGGCTTTTTTTGTTTTTTGCGATTTAGCCGTTAAAGATTAGTTATTTGAATATGGCTATTTATTTTAAGCTTGCTATAAATTGTTCAAATCGTTTATCTAATAAACCCATATAAAGGAGTTATCATGGCGAACAAAACCTTAAAATCCTTGCCTAATGCCTCAGCGAATTATGCCAAAATCATTAAATCCATGTTGCCTGTTGTGGGTAAAAAGGTCAGTAAGTCTAAGCCTCTGCCAGATGCGACATACAGCATCAATAAACTAAAAATAGGCCGCAGTCATCTACAAGACTACCGCCGTATTTGCGGTTTTGCTGATACAGGACAAGTCCCGCCAACCTATTTTGCGGTGTTGTCGCAAGCGGTGCAAATGCAAATGATGGTTGATGAGGCGTTCCCATTTGCCATGCTTGGTTTGGTGCATATCGAAAATTCGGTGACTCAATATCGACGCATAGCCGACACCGAAACAGTCGCCATGAGTGTGAGTTTTGCCAACTTGCGTGATCATGATAAGGGCAAACAATTTGACTTTGACACCAAAGTGCACGATAGTGACGGCGAATTAATTTGGGAAGGCACATCGACCTATTTGTCTCGGCAAAAAACGTCATCGACTAAGTCTAAAAAGGACAGTCCAAAAGCGGGTAAGCCAACTGCCGAAGCAGACGATTTACATCACATTTTTGCTGTTCCTGCAGACATTGGGCGACGTTATGCCAAAGTGTCAGGCGACTTCAACCCCATTCACATTCACCCACTCACTGCCAAAGCCCTAGGCTTTCCAACTGCCATCGCTCATGGTATGTGGTCAAAAGCCAAGTGTCTAAGCTTGATGGATTTGCCTGAAGCCTATACAGCCAGCGTGTCATTCAAATTACCGATTTTATTGCCCGCTGAAGTAGAGTTGATTGGTGACAGTCATCGAGCCATGTTAGAAAATGGTGAGGCTACCTTTAACTTGTACAATGCCAAAAATGACAAGCCTCATTTAGCAGGAGAAATTACCGTCATTAACGACAAATGAGGGGAGGTGAAATGAGTCAAGAGGATAGCGAAACTGAATCATACAAAGCCGAAGATAAGCTAAGTTCATTACAGCAAGCGTTGCAAGACGTTTTGCCCGATGCCAAATTCCCGAATCCTAAAACGGTAGTCGCAGGAGCTTTAGATGCCGATAAAGTGGCTCGTTTAGCTGAGTCAGGCGTTGACGTGGTATTTAATTTACAGCCTGAAGAAGAGCTTGAATTTGCGGAAGCCGAAGCGGTTGAAGCAAATGGGATGACCTATGAGCATTTGCCTATTGGCGATGCAAATGATTTGAAACAAGTGAATTTGCTCAACTTTGATAGGATATTACGTCAGCATCAGGGTAAGACAATGCTGATTCATTGTAAATCGGGCAATCGGGTCGGGGCGTGTATGGCTCTTCGGGCAGGCTGGCTTCGAGGTCGCAAAATGGATACGGCTATCGAGCAGGGTAAAGAACATGGCTTGACGGGGCTTGAGGACGAAGTATTTAATCGCCTGCTTGTGACTCGTTAACTCGTTAGCTTTCTTCTTATTTAAGTGACGCTCAAGCCTAGTCTAAAAAGGTTTGGGCGTTTTTTATGGCGAGTTTTTGCATTAATCCTGCTTTTCCATCAGCTTTGGTGCACTCATGCCGTGAATGAAGATGGACATCACCACTACCACCATGCACACAATCCAAAGCACAGTGGCACTGTCTTTATCAAATACGTCTTTATTTAAGGCATAAGACAAATAATAAAACGTCCCGATGCCCCGAATACCAAGACTTGAAATCACAAACTTATCACGCTTTTCGATGCCCAGTCCTGCTAAACTGAGCCACCCTGCTACAGGTCGAACAATGAGTAGGCAAAGTAACGCCACGCCATACACCTTCCAAGTCAATTCTAGATCGGCATCAATGGCTTGACCAATCACCATACCAAAGGTGACGAGTACCAATGACATCAAAAGTCCTTCCGACTGCTCAGCGAAATTATGCAATTTTTGGTGATAATCATGCTCACACTCACTGCGACGAAACGCAAACCCCGCCACAAACACCGCAATAAATCCATAGCCGTGAATAAACTCGGCAATGCCGTACGACAGCAGCATGAGAGCCACGATAACATAGCCTTGCGACAATGCAGTGTCTTTGGCGAGCTTAGAAAACACAAATTTTGCCACCACTTTACCGACTGCCCAACCCACCACTGTGCCCGCTAAAATTTTCCACACCACTTCATAGCCAAACCATGACCACAAAAGCTCACTGGATACGCCCTTGCCGTCCATCGAGGCTTCAGCAATGGCGATGGCGAGATACACAAAAGGAAATGCCAAACCGTCATTTAAGCCTGCCTCGGAGGTCAAAGAAAATCTAGGCGTATCTTCTTGCTTGCCTTCATTGGGCGGACCCACTTGAATGCTGGAGGCAAGTACGGGGTCGGTAGGGGCTAGTACTGCACCCAATAAGATAGCGGCAGCCAAACTTAATCCAAAGGTGTAATAACCCAACACTGCCATCACCCCAATACAAATCGGCATGGTGATGATCAGTAGCCGTACGGTTGGTCGCCAATATCTCCATTTCAGCGGGGTATCAATTTTGATGCCTGCCCCAACCAGAGAAACCAGCACCACAAATTCGGTAATTTTTTCGACTACTGTGCCGTTTGATAAGGGGTCCAAAAAGGGGAGGGCTTCCCAAAAATAGCCCATGGCAATACCAAAACTGACTTGAAGCATGGGCAGCGACACGGGCAAGCGTTTAAATAATAGCGGGGCAAACGCCCCAAACAGAAACGACAAGCCACACACCAGCAAAAACTCGTTGTAATTTTCAATCATAGAAATTAGATTTCGGGCAGATAAAAAACCTCATTTACCTAAGCATAAATGAGGGGAAAACTGGGTTAAATTGAAGAGGAGTGCAGATTAACGCACAAACTCACGGTAGCACCCTTGCATGGTGTTAGCCACAGCTTGAGCGACAATTTGGTTGCGGGAATTTGAGTCGATGGCAGCCGTCGTCAAATCCACCAAACTCACCGATTCGGTGGCTCGCTTGCTCACGCAGCCACACACGTTGTTTTGAATGTCGGTGCGTTTTTGTTCGTTCATGGCGAGCGATGCCATCTTCCAGTAGTTGTTGTTCGTGAGTTCACTGCGACATTTGCGACCCACTTCAGATTGAAACACTGCCATGCCCACATTGCTTGCCGTACCGATGGCCGTGTTGGCATTAACGGGAGCCCCAGTTGGGGAGGTGGCACAGCCTGCAAGTAACAAAACAGGAGCGAAAAGGGTAGCCAGTTTTAAAGGTTTCATAGAATGTCCTTAGTATTCAAAAAAGTTGTGTCAAACAAAAGCATGACGTTCACATTGTTACATTATAGTCAGTAAAGGATAGTGTTTAAAATCGTATCATCTCATTGAGTTGCATTGAAATTTGCGGTTTCACATTGAGGTTAATCATTATGGCTTCACCAGTTTTACCGCTCAACCTGCGTCACATCCCGCACCGCACCCGTATCAGCACTGGTCGTCAATGCCGCATAAGCCCTAAGAGCCACACTGACCTCTCGTTCACGGTTGACAGGCTTCCAGCCCTCGCTGCCTTTAGCGTCCATTGAAGCTCGACGCTCATTAAGCTCATCTTCGGATATGTCCAAATTGATGCTACGGTTTGGAATGTCGATGTGGATGGTGTCGCCTTCAACCACCAAACCAATCGCCCCGCCTTCTGCCGCCTCAGGGCTTGCATGTCCGATGGATAAGCCCGACGTTCCGCCTGAAAACCGTCCGTCGGTTAGCAAAGCACAGTCTTTGCCTAACCCTTTGGATTTAAGGTAAGAAGTAGGGTAGAGCATTTCTTGCATGCCAGGACCGCCCTTTGGTCCTTCATAGCGGATAATCACGATGTCACCCGCCACTATTTTATCCGCCAAAATGGCGTCCACCGCATCGTCTTGCGACTCAAATACCCGAGCACGTCCCGTAAAGGTCAAAATGCTGTCATCCACGCCAGCAGTTTTTACCACACAACCTCGCTCAGCAATATTGCCAAACAATACCGCCAAACCACCGTCCTGCTATTAGGCGTGGTCGATGGAGCGAATGCAACACGACTCTCGATTGACATCCAAATTTGACCATAAGTTGTCTTGAGAGAACGCTTGTGTGGTTCGCACGCCACCAGGAGCGGCGAGATACCACTGGCGGGCAGTTTCGTTGTGGGGATGGTCGATATTTGTAATATCCCATTTTTGCAGGGCGTCTTCCAAACTGTCGCTATGCACTGTCGGTACGTCAGTGGTCAACAAGCCCGCTCGGTTAAGCTCTGCCAAAATTGCCATCACACCCCCCGCACGGTGCACATCTTCCATGTGATATTTTTGCGTGGCAGGAGCAACTTTTGACAAACACGGCACTCGGCGACTCAAGCGGTCAATGTCCGCCATTTTAAAGTCAACTTTGGCTTCAAAAGCGGCGGCAAGCAAATGCAAAATGGTGTTGGTTGACCCACCCATCGCAATATCAAGGCTCATTGCATTTTCAAAGGCAGCTTTGGTAGCGATAGAGCGGGGCAAAACGCTGTCATCATCCTGCTCATAGCGGCGTTTGGCAAGTTCAACGATGGTTCTGCCAGCTTGCAAAAATAAATCACGGCGTTTAGCGTGCGTCGCCAGCATCGAACCATTACCCGGTAAAGAAAGCCCTAACGCTTCGGTCAAGCAGTTCATGGAGTTAGCAGTAAACATGCCTGAGCAAGAGCCACACGTTGGGCATGCTGAACGCTCAATGGTTGCCACGTCTTCATCACTAATGGTATCGTCGGCAGCATCAATCATGGCGTCAACCAAGTCGAGCTTGCGAACCTTCTGTTTCCCCGTATTTTCCAAGTCGGCAGAATCGCTATCGTTTGTGCCATCGGTATTGTGCGAATGCAAACCAGAGTTTAAGTCCGATGCCAAAACCTTGCCTGCTTCCATCGGTCCGCCCGACACAAAAATAACAGGAATGTTCAGACGTAATGCCGCCATCAGCATACCTGGGGTGATTTTGTCGCAGTTAGAAATACACACCAACGCATCGGCACAATGGGCGTTGACCATGTATTCTACCGAATCGGCAATCAGGTCACGGCTCGGCAATGAGTAAAGCATGCCACTGTGTCCCATCGCAATGCCATCGTCCACAGCAATGGTATTAAACTCTTTGGCAACCCCACCTGATTTCTCAATTTCCCGAGCCACCAGTTGTCCCATGTCTTTAAGATGCACATGTCCTGGCACAAATTGAGTAAACGAGTTGGCAATGGCAATGATGGGCTTATCGAAATCACCATCGGTCATGCCTGTGGCTCGCCAAAGGGCACGAGCCCCAGCCATGTTACGTCCAGCGGTAGAGGTTTTAGAGCGGTATTGCATTTAATTTTCCTGTTGATGGGTAATAGGTGATGAATGGATTCATTGTACTATAAAAGCCTATCTCGAATTGCCTTATCCAAAATTCGACGCACGGTATTTTGTGCGGAGGTGTCTGCGTCTATCAAGGTTAAGATGGCAATGGATTGAGCGGTTGGTAACTGCTGATAACTCGGCATGGGTTCAAGCTCAAAGGGATTATCGTCCAAATCCAAAATGGTGAGTACATCCGATGATTTATTCAACACAAACACCTCGCCAAAACAATGCCAATCTTGCACCGCAATTTTCATAGCATCCGTTTTCGACGCACAATAAATCGGGTCTAAGTCTTTGGCGGTATTGGTGAACTTAAGACGAATAGCCAACTGTAATTGCTCGCAAAACAACACTGCTGTGCCAACAAATTTAACGAACCACGGTGAAGGAATTAGAGTTGCATCCACGCTCAATTTATCCGCCACATCTTGAGCAGTCATGGGCGTACTAAACTGTTTTAATAAGTCAGCAGATAAGAGATGAGCGGTTTTGACCTCATCGGGTAGGGCATCATAATGATACATCAAAGGCAATTTGCCGTCTTGCTTTACCGTTTGCTCACTGATTTTGCAATTGTGCACTTGCCACGTTATGTCAGGGTCAGTGAGGGCGGTTTGTAAAATTAAATTGTTCTTTATCATCTTAGCTCTATCTCACCCATTCGTCGCTTCTCAATATTCTCAACCATCGCTGTGACCAATGGCAAATCAAACAACGAGACATAATTCAAATCATCAGCGTTTTTTGACACATCTTGCACATTGAGCATCCGCATCCCCTGATAACCACACGGATTGATGGCATCAAAAGCGGTTAAATTACACCGAACGTTTAACGCCAGTCCATGATAGCTAAATCCATGCTTTATTTTAAAACCGAGCGAAGCGATTTTGCCCATCAGGTATTTTTCGGGATGATTGACATCAAATTCACCTTTATAAATATACACGCCAGGGGCGTCTTGCCGAGCGTGAGCCATCAAACCATCTTTAAGCTGAGCGTTTAAAACATCTTCCACACATTGCTCAGCATGCGATACTAAATCTCGCACGCTCCAGCCCAACCTGTTTAGGTCAAATAACCAATACATGACCAGTTGACCTGTACCATGCCAGGTGACTTGCCCGCCTCTATCAGTTTGGATGATGGGCGTATTCGTGACATTTAAAATATGCTCTCGTTTGCCCGCTTGCCCAAGCGTATAAACGTCGTTGTGTTCAACGAGCCACAGTTCATCAGGCGTAGGAAGCCCTGCCTTTTTTTCAGCGATACGGTCAAGCGTACGAGCAAGCATTTGGGCATGCGCCTGCTCATAATCGGCATGAGACAGATGCTTGATGATTAACGTGTCAGAAATGTCATTAACATTTTGCATCATCTCACTGCCTTCAAGCTATGGATTTATGTCGGCTAAAACCTTATGATAAATCTAAGAATGCAATATTTATTGCAAGCTAGACAATCGGACGTATAGTTTAGCATGGATTCGTCATGCAACCTTATGATACGGTTATACGCATTCGTTTCATTTTTTGACCTAAAGATAGACAGTTAAGGATAACCCTATGGACACCGCCAGCACCCTCACTCGTCAAGATAACAGTCAAACCCAAACTTCAAACACGGTCAATCCGCCCAAAATCAGTCAGGCACAAAGCATTTTAACCACCAAAGCCCAGCTTGACACGCAGTTTCAACACATGCGTGAACTCAGCCGTCGCAAGCCCATTTTGGACTGGACAGATCGGGTAGCTTTGCTAGATAGCCTAGAGCAAATGATCAGCAAAAATAAAAAACGCTTTGCCGATGCCATTAGTGAAGACTTTAATCATCGCAGTAAAGACGAAACCAATTTGGCAGAATTTTTCCCCAGTTTTCAGGGCATTGCTCATGCCAAAAAGCACGGCAAGTCGTGGATGAAAACCCGCAAAATGGGCATCTCACCCCTCTATCGTCCAGCCCATAATGAAATTCAGCCACAGCCCCTAGGCGTAGTAGGCATCATGGTGCCTTGGAACTATCCCTTGTTTTTAGCCATCGGTCCGATGATTGATGCTTTGACCGCTGGCAATCGAATTATGATTAAAATGAGCGAGTCTGCCCCCAAATTTGCCGAGGCGTTTGCCGAAGCGGTGAGCGAGCATTTTTCACCTGATATGGTGTCGGTTGCCGTAGGTGAAGTCGAGCTTGCCGAAGCGTTTAGTAAATTACCGTTTGATCACCTGCTATATACGGGCTCAACCAGTGTGGGACGCAAAGTCATGGCAGCAGCGGCTCCAAACCTAACGCCCGTAACCTTAGAGCTGGGTGGTAAGTCACCTGTGGTGGTGTTGGATAATGCGAATTTGGACAATGTTGTAAAACGGTTTATGATGGGCAAAACCCTAAACGCAGGGCAAACCTGTATTGCCCCTGATTATGTGCTATTGCCCAAAAATTTGCATGAAGAGTTTATTAGCAAGGCGAAAAAATGGGTCAAAACTCATTATCCCAAAATTGGCAATAATGATGACTACACGCACAGTATTAACGACAGCCAGTTTGAGCGGGTTCATGGTTATCTCAATAAATTGCCCAAAGACCAAGTTGTGCCA
>JAAXIL010000254.1:8695-9037 GCA_012270355.1 Psychrobacter sp. | reverse complement strand
TCCCGAGTCATCAGCAATCGCAGGCAATCCGCTGGCACGGCTAGCGTGACGAGCTTTGATGAGGGCATTTTCAATAAAGCTTAGTCCGTCTTCAATCGCATCGTCAATGCCAAGCTCCCCTTGTGGTATCACTTGAGCAGGTAATCCAGCTTCAGCGAACAGTCGTTTAAACTCTTTTAGTTTGCCTTGGTTGTTGCTGGCAAGCACCCAGCGGTCGGATAAGTTGGTGAACATGGCTCTTCTCAAAGTTAGTTAAGTTCAATCAAATGTTAATGAGTTACGGTCAAATGGACATTGAAATGATAAGCGGTGAAAGTTTATCATGAGAGTTAACCACTCACC
>JAAXIL010000254.1:0-8685 GCA_012270355.1 Psychrobacter sp. | reverse complement strand
CCTGATTGTTAACCCCTGCCGCATGCCACACATCTATAATGCCTTCAGCTTTGCCACCCCTGCCATTCGCCATTCAAGATTTGATGCCTTATATGAGTAGCGAGACCATTTTGTTTGCTCATGAGCGGGTACAGGCGGGTCATGTGCAAGCGGTGCAAGAGATGACAAAACATAAGGCGTATAAAGGTTATAGAGGTAAATCGTTTGACGCAATCATCAATCAGCTTCAAGCTGACCCTGCGTTAAAAGATAAGGGGTTTACTGAGTCGTCGGATACGCTTGCAAAATTGTATTATCACGCCTCGCAAGCGTGGAACATGGCGTTTTTTTGGCAAATTTTGTCTCCGAAGTCAGCAGGGGGTATTAACACTAGCCAAGGGGCAGATCGCATTCCGCCTGAGGTCATGCAAATGATTGAGCGAGACTTTGGCTCGTATGACAAATTAAAGTTTGAGATTTTTGCACACAGTGAGGCGGTGTTTGGGGCAGGTTGGCTATGGCTGATGCAAGGTCAAGACGGAAAACTCGTGATTTGCCACACGGGTATGAATGACTACCCATTTGATACACCAATACGACTTATGCCCGAAGCTACGCCATTACTCGCTTGCAACCTATGGGAACACGCCTATTATTTGGACTATCGCAATCGCCGAGGTGATTATGTGGCAAGTTTTGCTGATAATTTAGCAAATTGGAAAGGTGTGCAACGTCGGTTACAGTCGTCGCGATAAACGACTGATTTACATATCAGCATAACAATCAGTAACGGTCATTGTTTTAAAAACTTGGTAAGATAATGATTAACGTGATGGTATAAAACGACTTATCACAATACTGGGCGTTCCTAGCCAATTTAATTCACTATACCAGCCAAGGAAACTATTTATGTCAAACATTACACTACCTGATCTACCTTATGCCAAAGATGCCCTAGAGCCACATATCAGTGCCGAAACTTTGGAATATCACCACGATAAGCATCATGCTGCTTATGTCAATAAACTAAATAGTTTGTTGCCAGGCTCTGGTCTTGAAGGCAAAACTTTGCCAGAAATCATTGAAGCCACAAAAGATGATAGCGACAAAAAAACCATGTTTAACCAAGCCGCACAGGTTTGGAATCACACCTTTTATTGGAACTGTATGACGCCAGAAAATGGTGGCGGTGAACCCACAGGTGACCTTAAAGGTAAAATTGATGAAGCCTTTGGTTCGTATGAAAAGTTCCGTGATGAGTTTAAAACGGCTGCAACCTCGCAGTTTGGCTCAGGTTGGGCATGGCTCGTTGCCGACACTGAAGGTGGCAAATTGTCCATCATGAAAACTTCAGATGCCGATAACCCATTGGCACATGGCAAGGTTGCCGTCTTGACTTGTGACGTTTGGGAACACGCTTATTACATCGATTATCGTAACCGTCGCCCTGACTATGTTGATACATTCCTAGATAAGTTGGTAAATTGGGACTATGCCAACGCCAAATATCGTGGCGAAGATGCAGGCGTTGAAGAGTAAACGGTTACTGATTTTGTCAGAAAAAAAGACATTCTTTTGGGTGTCTTTTTTTATGGGCTGTTCTTTTGGACGTACTTTACTTCGGCTTGCGAATTTAAAACTATTTCACCGTTATACCTTGCTCTGTTAACGCTTGCTTGAGCATCGCAATGTTGTAATAGGCATGAGCATTGACCGTATTTTGAAAAAACACATACAGCACATCAAAATGCCCCCGAGCATTGGCAATCGTGCTTGCCCATCCTTGCATTTCTGACTCAGTGTAACGGTAATCGTGCCGTTCGCTGGCACTGTTTGCATCCCACCAATTTAGATTGTTACCGTGCATTCGCAAATAACCAATGCGTTTTGAATTAACGGAGCGGTTAAGTTGAGTGAATAATAAGCGAGCAGGGGGCAAGCCCGACACTTTTGGATAATCCACACTGCACCAAATCAAACCTTTGCTAGCAAACGCATGTTCGACTTGTGGAATGTGCCAACTGCTGTGACGAAACTCAATGGCAAGCGGGTAATCGGCAAACCAATCAGTTAGCTGTGCCAAATACTGCCGATGAGTAACCGTGCGGTCAAACCCATGCGGAAATTGTAATAGTAACGGGGCAAGGCAGTCTGCCTCTCGAATTGGGGCAAGAGCTTCGATGAAAGCCTGAGCATGTTCAGGCGTGGCAGTGCGAGCGTGGCTAAAGTCTTGATGCAGTTTGACAGCAAAACGTGTTTTGCCTTCGGATTTTCGTAGCATGCCCGCAAAGGCTTTTTGTCCGATGGGGGCATAAAAGGTGCTATTGATTTCTACTGCCCCGTAATGTTTGGCATATTCGCTTAAAAAGTCTGTTTTTTTTGTGCCGTGTGGAAAGAGCGTGCCGAGTAAGTCGGTGTCAGAATACCCACCCGTGCCGAGATAGACGGTAGGAGCTTGAGGTTGAGCCTGAAGTTGAGCTTGAGTTAGTGCCGAGGATTTATCCGAGTTGGATAATGCCATAGTGCCCCCATGCAATGCTAAGGATAAGAAGTGGTATAATTTCGCATTTTGTATCGTTTTTCTAAAACGTTAAACCAACGTTCATTCTAGCGATAAAGCGTGTTAAATTCATTCTTCGTTAAGTCAAGCGTCATGCCAAGGTATAAGCATACGAGTATAAGCGTAAAGGCATCACGGCGATTGTATTTAGCGGAGTAGGGCAGTTATGAACCTAATTATCATCGGTGTTAATCATAAAACCGCCCCCGTTGTGATGCGGGAACGGTTGGCGTTTTCGCCTGCTGATATTAGCGATGCGGGGGCAAGCCTTAACACACTCCCCGACGGACATTTGATTGTATCCACCTGTAACCGTTTGGAGATTTATGCGGTGGTGGATGAGGAATTAATCGATGCTGAGTACGGCGACAAATCACAAAGTACCGATCCATTTACCCGTTTAAGCCAGTGGCTTGCCCATACGAAAAACATCTCTTTGGCTACCTTAACCCCGCATCTATACCATTATCGTAATGCACAGGCAGTGTCGCATTGGCTTCGGGTAGCCTCGGGGCTGGACTCGATGATTCTGGGCGAACCGCAAATTTTTGGGCAAATCAAACGAGCGGTACAAACTGCCAAAGATACTGGTCATTTGTCCAAACCGCTTGGTTGGCTTGCCGAACAGGTGTTTGCGGGGGCAAAGCAGGTGCGACATGACACCAACGTCGGCACGCAAGCCGTGTCGCTCGGGTTTGCGTCGGCAAAACTGGTGACGCAAATTTTTGATGATCCTGCTTCGCTCACTCTGCTCATCGTCGCTTCGGGCGAAATGAATCGATTAGTTGCCAAGCATATTAGCGAGCTGGGCGTCAAACGCATTTTGATTGCCAATCGTAGTCGTGATCGGGCAAACGCCTTCGCTTCCGAACTTGCAGGGGCAGGGCGACACATCGAGGTGCATCCGCTCGACGCGTTGCCAGAGCTCTTGGTGCAAGCGGACATTGTCAGCAGTTGCAGTGGCAGTATGCATGCTTTGATTGATAAAAAAATGGTGAAAACGGCTCTCAAAAAACGACGCTATCGACCTGTGTTGATGGTAGATTTGGCAGTACCAAGGGACATCGAACCGAACGTTGGCAAACTTGATGACGTGTATTTATATTCGATTGATGACTTGCAACACGTCATCGCAGGAAACCTAGAAAAACGTCGGCAGGCAAGTATTGAGGCGGAACTGCTGGTCAGCCAACTGGTGGTTGGCATCACCGAGCGGTGGCAGGTACGTCAGATTGGGGCGGATATTCAGACTTACCGCCAGCAGGCTGAGAAAAAAGCAAACGCTGTGCTTGAGGAAGCGTTAAAACTATTGGCTCAAGGTAATACGCCAAGCGAAACAGTTTTGACGGAGTTGACTTATAAGCTCACGCAAACCCTGACACATCCGCCGTCGCAACTGCTTCGCCAAGTGGCTCAAACTGGCGACACTGAGCTTGTGAGTCAAGTGGTCAGTGGACTTAATGAGGCATATCGTAAAGACAGTCGCAAAAATGAAACAGGGTCATGAAATTGACACTAAAATAAGGGATAATAGGGAAATCGTAATCTCAAAATAATAAACCCATAATCCCCTAAATCCTTGAGGACATTTTATGCAAACCATCCTACTTGTGCCGACCAGCCGAGGCATTGGCTTGACCTCCGCTGCGTTAGGCTTAATTCGAGCGTTGGATTATTCGAGCATCAAAGCCGGCTTTATGAAGCCCATTTTGCAAGACGACTCGCAAGATGCCCAGCACACGCTGGACAGCTCAAGCGAACTTGCCGCTCAAACCTTTGCGTTAACCCCACCAAAATCCATTCCCCGTCAGCACGTTGAACGGATGCTGGGTGATGATAATTTAGATGATTTGATGGAAGAAGTCGTCAGCTTATCCAAGCAACTTGAGGACGACGACAATACTTACGACGTGTTGATTTGTGAAGGTTTGGTGCCGACCGAAGAAGCCAGCTATGCCTCGCAGGTCAATCATGCCCTTGCCAACGCACTTGATGCCAAAGTGATTTTTGTGAGTGCCGCCGACTTGGATGACCCTGAGCATTTGGCGGACAAACTCGACGTGTTCGCTAAAGACTATGGCGGTCTTGCCAGCCCTCGTACGCTGGGCAGCATCTTGATGCGGGTTAAAAATGTGCCAAACACTTTTGATGACCAACCTGTTGCCCCAGGTGAAGCCAATCTAACGCTGGATGACGATTTTATCAAAGCCATGCAAAAGCATTCATCAGCGTTTGCCACCGATAAATTCCATTTGATTGGCGTGGTACCGTTTAGTGATACGCTATCTGTACCTCGCACATGGGACGTGGCAAACGAGCTTGGGGCAAAGTGGCTGAGCGAGGGCGATGCCAAAAATCGTCGTGTGCTGAAAACCAGTTTGACCGCTCGCACCGTGTCCCGAGTGGGTGAGGTGTTTAGCCGTGGCACGTTGATTGTCACCCCAGGCGACCGTGACGATTTGATACTGGCGACTGCCCTGGCTGCCATGAATGGAATCCCGATGGCGGGCATTATCTTGACTGGCGGCATCACGCCAAATGACACGGTGATTGAACTGTGTCAACCTGCCCTCAAGACAGGCATGCCCGTGATGAGTGTCAAAACCAACAGTTTTGCTACCGTACAAGATTTGTCCAATTTAAGTCACGAAATCCCTGAAGACGATGCCGACCGAGCTTCGCAAGTGACCCGATTTGTGGCAGCCCATTTGGATTTGGATTGGCTCAAAGACTACTTCCAGCGTGACCACACGCCTAGATTGTCGCCCTCTGCTTTCCGTCATCAGGTGGTTAAAAAAGCCCAAAAAGATAAGATGCGAATTGTGTTGCCTGAAGGGGCAGAGCCTCGCACCATTGAGGCAGCAAGCATTTGCCAAAGTCGAGGCATCGCCCAATGTATCTTACTTGCTAACCCCGATGAAGTGGCAAGCGTGGCAAAAAATCGGGGTGTGGAGCTACCCGATGACATCGAAATCATCGACCCTGAAGCCATTGATAAGAGTAAATACATTGCTGCCATGGTTGAGCGTCGCAAAGGCAAGTTGACCGAACCGATGGCGGAAGCTCAAATACAAGACACCGTCGTGCTCGGTACGATGATGTTGTATTTGGACGAAGTGGACGGCTTAGTTTCGGGTGCCATTCACACCACTGCAAACACCGTGCGTCCTGCCTTCCAGTTCATCAAAACTTCACCAGACTACTCGCTTGTATCTTCCATTTTCTTTATGCTCATGCCCGAGCAAGTGTTGGTGTATGGCGACTGTGCCATCAATCCCGACCCGAACGCCGAAGAGCTTGCCGAAATCGCCATTCAGTCGGCGGCGTCCGCCAAAGCCTTTGGCATTGAGCCAAAAGTGGCGATGATTAGCTATTCGACAGGCACATCGGGGCATGGGGCAGACGTGGACAAAGTGACAGAAGCCACCAAAATCGCCAAAGAGCGTGCACCTGATTTGGTGATTGATGGTCCTTTGCAATACGACGCAGCATTTGTCAGTAGCGTGGGTAAGCAAAAAGCCCCAGACTCTCCTGTGGCAGGTCAAGCCAATGTGTTTGTCTTCCCTGACCTGAATACGGGCAACACCACTTACAAAGCGGTGCAACGCAGTGCGGGTGTGGTGAGTGTCGGACCCATGCTACAAGGTTTGAATAAACCTGTGAATGATTTGTCACGTGGGGCATTGGTCGATGACATTGTCTATACCATCGCCCTCACTGCTATTCAAGCTAGCAGTCCAGATATTTAAGATTTGATTTAATTCAAAAATTTTATCCCTTCTGTATCTGACTTTGTTAAACCGTGTTTGCTACAATAAGCAGACACGGTTTTTTTAGCCTAACACTTTAAATTCACACTTCGTCTAAGGTTGTTCCATGCCTCCCATTAACGACGCTCGATTGCAGGATGCTCGCTTAGCGGTGTTGATTGATGCCGATAATGCGTCGGTCAATCACCTTGACCGCCTGATGTCGGAAATTGCCTCACTCGGGAAGGCAAGCGTTCGCCGTGCCTATGGCGACTGGACAAAACCGCAACTGAACAGTTGGAAGAGTGTGTTACTGGGTTATTCGATTCAACCCATCCAACAATTTGCCTACACCACAGGCAAAAACGCCACCGATGCCAGCCTGATTATCGATGCGATGGATTTGCTTTATACCGAACGCTTTGATGGATTTTGCTTGGTGAGCTCAGACAGCGATTATACTCGTCTCGCTCAGCGAATCCGTGAGCAGGGGCTACTCGTCTATGGTTTTGGTAAACGAGACACTGCCAAGCCGTTTATGCAGGCGTGCGACCGCTTTACCTACCTAGAAGTGTTTGACAGTGCCAGAAAAAACTCAAACAATGTTGATTTTTATGATTCAGCAGACATGCTGTTTTCGGTCGATAATAATCAGTTTAAGCCCGTTGATGTGGCGATTACGCTGGTAAAACTTGCTATTGCTAGCATGGCGGATGATCAAGGCTGGGCGAATATTGCTCCCGTTAAAAATTATATCTTAAAGGTTGAACCCGATTTCGATGCCCGGCTTTTTCACTTTGACAAATTCAGCGACTTCCTCAAAGCCTATCCCCGCTATTTTGAGCTGGATGAACGCTATCCACATTGCGACAATCATAAGGTGATTTTTGTCCGTAACCGAATTACGGGTGAAGATGTGGTGGATAAAGTTAAGTAAATCAAATCAATATATTGTTGATTGAAAACTTGAAATCACAGCAAAAACGACTTATAAAGAAGGTAACATAACCAAAAGGATGCCTATGTCGAATTTGTCGCAACGCTCAACGGTGAATACTGTTCAATCTGTTTCTTCTCAACCTGTTTCTAGTCAACCTAAGTTCACGCCGATGAGTTCGGCTCGCCTACAACATTGTCTTGACCTTGTGCAAGACGCCCTGGATGATGTGAAAGCCAAAAATATCACCGTTATGGATGTGGCGGAGCTCACTGATGTCACCGATTACATGGTCATCGCTGATGCTACTTCAAAACGCCATGTCAAAGCCCTTGCTGATCATGTGGGTGCAAAAGCCAAACAAGACGGTTTTATGCCACTTGGACGAGAAGGCGAAAAGGACAGCGATTGGACGCTCATCGACTTGGGTGGCGTTGTCGTTCATGTCATGACCCCGCAGGCTCGTGAATTTTATGATTTGGAAGGGCTATGGTCTTCGCCCGATGCTCTTAAAGAATTATCTGCCGAAGGTATGGACGGTCGGGCATTGGCATAAGTGTCTAACGACTACCAATCACCAACTCGCACCGTCGAAGCACCATTTCCGAAAGGTTATGGTGTTTTTTTATTGTCTAAATAAATAAATGTTGCTAAGGTTAGCCCCTTTTTTAGCAATATTTTTGGCGTTATCAATAATGGCAACCCTTTGGCTCGACCTTGGCAACACCCGTCTCAAATACTGGCTGACCGATGATATTGGACAAATCATAGCATCTGATGCCAAAGAGCATTTGCAAGCCCCCGCCGAATTGCTTATCGGCTGGGCAGACCGTTTCGAACAACTTGCCCCTGAGTTTATTGGTATTTCTTCAGTGCTGGGCGAGTCCATCAATGCTGGCGTAGCAGAAACACTGGCTAGCCTCAGTGTACCATTTGAATTTGTCCAAGTATCTGCCACACATCCGCTACTCACCAGTAACTATGACCCCAATCAGTTAGGCGTTGACCGTTGGTTACAGATTTTGGGAGCAGTGGATCATAAAAACCGCCAATGTATTGTTGGCTGTGGCACGGCTCTCACCATTGACCTTGTGGATCATGCCACGCACTTGGGCGGATATATTTTTCCAAGCATCTATTTACAGCGAGAAGCCTTGATGGCAGGCACCAAGCAATTTAGCATTCCAAGCCACTCGTTTGACAGCTTTCATGCAGGCGTGACGACGGCAGCGGCAGTGCATCGAGGCATTTTGCTATCCATTGTGGGGGCGGTCAACGAAATCAATCGTCGTCATCCTAACTTTGAACTGATTTTGACAGGCGGCGATGCGTCGTTATTGGCACAACATGTGAGCACCACTGTCTCTATCCAAGAAAATCTACTGCTTAAAGGACTCTTGCGGTTTTTTAAAGCTTAAAATTATATACTATGCAGGTACAAATATATTTGACAACAAATG
>JAAXIL010000188.1:4978-9120 GCA_012270355.1 Psychrobacter sp. | reverse complement strand
TATTGAACGACTTACTCAAGCCTTCAAAACCCATCTGCCCAATGACTCTGACAAACATATTGAACTGACTGCAACTAATGCCTCACATCTCTATCGTTATTTGCGAGGAGAAATTGATTTGGTGTATCAATATGATGGTAAGTTTTATGTGGTTGATTACAAAAGTAATTTTTTGGGTGATAATTTAAGCGATTATTCATCTGATAGACTGGCTCATGCCATGAGTCGGGCAGGGTATTGGTTACAAGCGGTGATATATCAAGTGGCGTTACATCGGTTCTTAAAACTTCGCATTGACAATTATGAGGGCAATGAAGCCAACTATTTGGGAGCCGTGGAATATGTATTTTTACGTGGCATTGCCCCGCAAGACATACAAAACACATTAAAAACAGGGCTAATCAGTTGGAATATCCCTATTAAATTGGTCAAAGCATTGGATGCTATATTTGGTTATCCGCACTTAAAGCCTAAATTTGTTTATATTACTTCATTGAAAAGTAGCTTAAATCAATATTATAAGACGTGGAATTATGCAAATAACTAAAACTCAAAAAAACATTCCTAACCTCAATACTAGGCAGATCAATGCCGAGCATTGGGCAATCACTTTAGGCAGTTATTTAACAAACAGAGAAAAACACATTGCTTCTGCGTATAACGTCAAAAAAGAGGAGAGTAATGACATTACGGAATTTTCTTTTATACAAGTGGTCAATCAAGTCGTTTTGTTTGCATTAGCCAGCGAACTAGAAGCAGGGCATACGGTCATAACGCTCAATGAAAATGATTGGCAAAACCGACTAATTGAACCATTGTTAGATTCTTTCATGGATTCATCAATCAATGATACGTCTCTTTTAGAGTCACTTTTAGCAATGGACGCTCATGTATTGGCAAACGAACTCACCATCAATTTACCTTCAGATACCAACCTAATCGAGTTGCGTGAAAAAATAGCCACTCGCATACATTTAGCTCAGAAATTCAACAAGGGATTAAATCAATATGTTATAAATAGCCTAAGTAAATTTATAGAGATAATAAATAAAGCCGTTAACAATAACAGCAAAAATATTTTTTGCATTCGATACGATAAAAAACAAAATTTTCTAACCCTTTGGTTACATCGCACTTGGTATGCCGAGCATACATTGGCTCAATCTTTAGTGGAAATAAGCGAACAACCTGTCGAACCACTGCCATTAAAACTGGATACAAAATTAATCACGGAGCAACGCCAAGCTATAGAGGTTGCAAATCATCATGCGTTTAGCCTAATTACAGGCGGTCCTGGTACAGGCAAAACCTTTACAGTCGCTCAATTAGTGATGGCATTACACCAGCAAGAAGGCGAGGGGAGAGATGAGGACAATAGCCATTTGGCATTGGTCGCCCCAACGGGAAAAGCCTCTCAGCGAATGTATGAATCATTGCAAAATGCGTTAGCAGATGCAGGAATCACCATGCCATTGCCTGAAGCGAAAACCATTCATCGTTTATTGGGCATGGGACGGGATGGCATCCCACGCTATAACGCAGATAATCCATTGTCTGAGGATATTATTATTGTCGATGAGGCATCTATGCTTGGCGTAGAACTCGCCAGCAAATTAGTGCAAGCAGTAAAAAAAGGGGCGAGGTTGATTTTGCTTGGCGATGCCCATCAATTATCCGCAGTTGATGCAGGAGCGGTATTGGCGGATTTATGCCGTACGCCTCGCTTGCAACGGTATCATCAAGCCTTAATTGAAAGCCGTCGTTTTACCGCAGAATCTGGCGTGGGGCAACTTGCCAACTTGATAAATTCATCTTTTGTTGATTCACCAGTTGCTAAGTCATCTATAAACACAACCAGCGACGATATGAATGGGGAAGAACAATCGGCATTAAAAGTGCTTCAAATAATTGACAATCACCCTGATTTGGCATTTACCGATGTATCGCAAACACCACAGATAAAAATCATTAATCAATTACAGCAAGGCTACCTAAACTATGTCAGCCTCAGCAACGAACTTTATACGTCGTTTTCTCGTATGGATGGCATGGAAATTGGAGCAAGCGACCAATTACAACAGTTATTCCAAATTTATGGACAGTTCCGCATCCTGTGTGCCAGTCATCATGGACGTATGGGCGTCAGCCAAATCAATGCAAGTCTCACCGCATGGCATCAAAATCAGTCTCATAGACCAATAACGGGCAATGATTGGTATCACGGCAGACCCATAATGGTGCAACAAAACACCTATGAGCTGGGCGTATTCAATGGGGACGTGGGCATTTGCTTACAAACCAAACATGGCATGCAGGTATTCTTTGATAATCAGTTTAATGGTCAGTCCGATGGAAAGAATAAAGCACAGGGAATGGGAATTAGTGTCAATCAACTGAGCGATGACTTGATCAAGACCGCTTACGCAATGACTATTCACAAATCGCAAGGCTCGGAATTTACAAAAGTGGCGGTATGTTTTGATGACAGCCAAATCCGCTTGCTCAGTCGTGAGTTGATTTATACTGCCGTCACTCGTGCCAAAAAGCAGGTAGATATTTATAGCACGGCAACTGCATTAGATCATGCCATCATCACGCTGACAGTCAGGCGAACTGGGCTGGGGCTACAGTTTGAAGAATTTTAAACTTATAGAAATATAACCCCTTTTCTAAAAAAGCACCCAATTGGGTGCTTTTTTAATGCTATCTCAATGCTATTTCAATATAAAAACAACTTATAAATATTCTTCTTTAATCGCATAAATACCAGGCAAATGGCGTAAGTAGCCGTGGTAATCCATGCCACAACCATACACATAGCGGTCATCAACGTCTAACCCCACAAAATCGACCGCAAAATCAGTGACTTTACGATCATGGCGTTTGTTTAGAAGAACGCAACAATTCACCGAGGCGGGATTTTCTTTCTTTAACTCTTCGACAACCGCCTTTAGGGTGATACCTTCATCAAAAATATCATCTATCAAAAGCAAATGCTCGCCTGCCACATCCACATCAGGTTTATATTGCCATGTCAGTTCGTTCGTGCCCTCATTATCGCGATAACGTGTGGCATGAATGTAGTGCATACGATGATAAAAGGTGAGTTGGGTGAGTAGTTGTCCTGCGGGAATGAGTCCACCATTCATGACCACCATCACAATCGGGTTTAAGCCAGCGTATGACAAATTTAGCTGGGCGGCGAGGCGTTCATAAGCGGCAGCAACCTCAATGCTACTGATGATACATTCTGAATTGCGTAAGGTTTGCTCGATTTCTTGATTGCTGATTTGGGTCATGGGGTAGCCCGAGTAGGATTGGTCATCGTGTTAAATGGGAGAGTGGTGATAGTGTAGCAAATAAAAGGTTTTTTTTGCAGGTTGAATTTTTGCTATGATTGGGAAGAAATCAACCACGTTTAGATCATAACTCAAAATAGGAAGCATCATGACCGAACAGAAAACCAATCCAAACACAGGCTACACACCCCCAAAAGTTTGGGAATTTAACGAAGGTGAGAATGGCGGAAAGTTTGCCAGTAGCAACCGACCGACCGCAGGAGCTAGGCACGAGCAAACCTTACCTGTGTGCGACGTGAGCGAGCGACCTTTGCAACTGTACTCAATGAACACCCCAAACGGTATCAAAATCAATATTTTGCTCGAAGAGTTGGCAGATTTGGAGGTTGCAGGTGCAAAATACGATGCTTACAAAATTGATATTATGGAAGGCGACCAGTTTGGTTCAGATTTCGTTAGCATCAACCCCAATTCAAAAATTCCCGCTCTCGTTGATTATAGCGAGTCTGATAACCCGATAAAACTATTTGAATCAGGAGCAATTTTGCTATATTTGGCAGAAAAGTTTGGCAAATTTGTGCCTGCCAGTGATGCGGGTCAACCTCGTGCCGATTGTTTGGCATGGGTCATGTGGCAAATGGGCAGTGCCCCATATTTAGGCGGAGGGTTTGGTCATTTTTATGCGTATGCCCCATACCCGATGCAATATCCTATTGACCGCTTTGCGATGGAAGCCAAACGCCAGCTTGACGTTCTCGATAAGCACCTTGCCCAATCTGAATATATGATTGGCGATGGCTCTGACAATTACAGTATCGCTGACATGATTATTTGGGCGTGGTA
>JAAXIL010000188.1:0-4968 GCA_012270355.1 Psychrobacter sp. | reverse complement strand
GGTGAGTTGTACGACGCAGGGGAGTTTGTGCCAGTTGAGGATTATACCAACGTGGTGCGTTGGGCGAAGCTAATCAATCAGCGTCCTGCGGTGAAGCGGGCAGTGGACTTGCCATTACAAGCGATTTAATCAAATTAAGCTATGCTAATCTAATACAAGCCTCTGCCGTCGTCGGGGTCAAGTTTTAAGAAATATAATCCTGATAACATGGTAATCAAACCCAGTATCACAAAACTATAATGGAAAGCCGACATAACCTCAAAATGCAGGTTGTCCCTAAATATATTGAGGACAGTCGCTCCCAAAGCGATACCAAAGCCGATGGCAAGTTGCTGATTGACCGCAATTAAGCTGTTGCCACTGCTGGTTTGTTTACCATGCAAATCGCCAATGGTGATGGTGTTCATGGCACTAAACTGTAGCGAATTGCATGCCCCGACCACAAATAGCAATGGCACGAATCCCCACCACGGTACGCCTTGCCCATATAAGGCTAAAGTCATCGTCAGTCCCCCAAGAAGCATGGTGTTTGCCACCAAGGTTTTACGATACGTAAATTTGCGGATGAGGGGGGTAACCAATGGCTTAATGCCAATCGCCCCAACGGCGATGGGTGCCATAAGCCAGCCCGCCGGCGAAGGCGTGTAATTGAAAACCAACTGCAACAGCAATGGCAATAAAAATGGTAAGGCACTGATGCCAAGGCGGGTAATCAAATTGCCGATGATGCCAACCCGAAAGGTGCGAACCGTAAATAAATCCAGTCCAAACAACGGGTCAGGATGGCGTTTTGCGTGCCCGACATAGGCTAGCAATATGCCAATGGATACCGCAATCAATCCAATCGCCCACACCACATGTTCCGATAAAAAGTCCACGCCAAGTGTCATGCCACTCATGGCGAGGGCAACCAACACAAAACCTAACCAATCAAACTTTGTCGTCACTTCGGTTAAGGATGGCACCAGTTTCATGCCCAGTAAAAATCCAGCTAGCCCCATCGGTAGGTTAATCAAAAAAATCCAGTGCCAACTGCTGTATTGCACGATATAACCGCCAAGCAAGGGTCCCAACAGGGGGGCAACCAGGGCAGGAATAACCGCAAAATTCATCACGCTCAATAATCGCTCACGGGGGTAGGATTTTACCAATATCAACCGAGCCACAGGGGTCATCATTGCCCCGCCAATGCCTTGCACGATGCGAGCCAAAATGAGTAATTCTAGATTGGGCGACATGGCACACAGCAATGAACCCAAACTAAAAATGACAACCGCCGTCAAAAACACTTTTCGAGTGCCAATTTTATCCGCCAAAAATCCACTAACAGGAATGAATACCGCTAGCGTCAGAGCATAGCTGATGATCGTCCATTGCATTTTGAGGGCAGATTCATTCAATGCCGTCGCCATTTCGGGCAATGCCGTATTCAGAATGGTCGCATCCAAAATTTGCATGAATAATGCAATTGCCAGCATATAAGGTAAAAACTTGGCTTGAGTGGGCGACAGTTGTATGGCAGGCGAAGACGCTTTGGGGCTTGCAGAAGGCGGAGAGGGCATGGAAGGAGGTGCGGAAGGAGAGGACATTGCTATCTTAACTTGCTGAAAACAAACTATTATATGCCAACGTGTATTAGGATAAATTTATATAAATGTAGCTTGCTTCAAGCTCACTAGCCCCTATTTAGTTCATCTCTTATTCATTTAGGGCATAGCCAATGCCTCGGTGTGTAACGATGACTTCTTGCTCATCAACCAGTGCAAGTTGCTTACGGATGGACTTAATGTGGCTGTCAATCGTGCGAGCTAGGCGATGGTCAGGGTGCTCGCTGATGGCAGACAGCAGTTGTTCGCGGCTAAACACCCGTTTGGGTTGGTCAAGCAAAGCTAAAAGCAGTTTGCGTTCGGTGTTACTAAGATTTAGCGACTGTCCTTGCCAACTGAGGGAGTAGGTGAGGGGGCCAAGACGGTGCGGAGGACTATGGGGGCTCTCAGTTTTAATCTGATTGTCTTCTAGGTGTTTATTGTCTTGTTGATCTTCAACCGATTGATTGGCTTGAATCAGCTGTTCCCGTCGCCAAATCGCTTTAAGACGAGCCACCAATTCTCGAGGGCTAAAGGGCTTTGCACAATAATCGTCCGCCCCCATCTCAAGCCCCAAAATTCGATCGACTTCATCGCTTCGAGCCGTCAAAAATACGATAGGCAAATGAGCATAATCACCTATGTCCTGACTATGTCTGATGGTTTGGCATAAATTTAGTCCATCACCATCAGGCAATCCCACGTCCAAAATAATGCCCGATAAGGGCTGATTATTTGTCGCCAAATTGTTTAACGTTGGCAACACACTTGTGGCATTATCCAGCCAAGTCACTTGCCAGCCTTCTCGCTTAAACGTGACCTTAAGCGACGTGGCGATGGCAGGGTCATCTTCCACCAATAAGATATGCCAGTCTGCATCAACTTGAGTTGTTGGACTACTCGAATGAACCGACGAGGAAGTTAAATCTGAGTTTTTAGTAGATTGCGTCATGGCGAAATTATAACCAATTTAGTTTGTTAAACATTGAGCAATGCTAGCACATTCGTTGAGCAAAGACGGGTTGATCAAGCGGTGTAGAGTGTGAAAATTGGATGGAAAATTGAAGTTCCTAATTGAAGTTACTGAATTGAAGTTCTAAGCCAGTGTCCCCATTTATCGTAAGCAATGAAATATTGATTAAATAGGAAAGTTAAACTATGGCAGGTGGATGGGCGAGAGATGGAGCAGAGCATGAACAGATGGATGCGACGGTAAACGATGCGTTAAGTAAGGCTCGAGGGGCATTGCCACAAGGCAATAGCATCGAGGCAAGTGCTGAATTTTGTGATGAATGTGGCGAACCCATCCCCGAAGCCCGTCGCCGTGCGTTGCCTGGGGTGCAGTACTGCGTCAAATGTCAAAGTGAGTTAGAAGCAACTGCTCAAAAAACTGAATTGTTTAATCGTCGGGGCAGTAAAGACAGCCAGCTACGCTGATTTTTTGAACACTACCGGAATGAGTCGTGATCTATTAACCCCTTGCTATACCACTCGTGTGAGTGATGTGATTGTGGCGTATTAGGTCAGTCAACTGTATTTTAAACCTGCTTCTTGATTATAATATTAAACCACTCAACATCCCGTCCAACATTTTGATCAGCAGTAATCCAAATTACATATTCAAGAGGATGTGTCGTGGATATCTGCTGAAAAACCTTCAGAAAACGTGCTTCATTCATATCACAGAAGAAGCGCTCTCCATCGTATCTTTCACCATCCCCATGCTTAAAAGAGGCATACATAACACCACCTGATACCAGTGTGTCCAATAAGCTTACAATCATATTTGCTAGCTCATTCAGTGGTAAATGGAGTAAGGATGCGCAGGCCCAAATCCCAGTGAACTGATTTTCCCAATCTTGATGCCTAATATCTTCGAACTTTAGATGCTGCCAGTTAATACTGCTTGCAGAGTAGTGTGCCTGATTTCGTTTAATCAGCTCTGAGCTTCCATCAATCGCCGTAACCTTCACTCCAAGCTTGTTAGAAAACCAGAAGCTGTCTCGACCAGAACCACATCCAAGATCCAAGATATGCTGGGATACCCCAGAAGTACTAGGTAATTGGCCAGTAAACCTCTTGTATAAAGCATGCATTTTAACGTTTCTTGTTTGCTCTATATAACTGTCAGCATGCTGGTTGTAGAAATCTAAAGTAGTGCTGTCTGTCATGCTTATTTGCCTATTAAAAAGTACTGTCACCTTGCTCGGATGGTTGCCAGACATGGATGAGTCTTTGTTTAGAGAAGTCATAAGACTTTTGCAAAAACTGCTTACGCTGACTTTTTGTTCTACCAGTCTGAAGGATTAATGTTTCGCGCAGAGGATGATGGCTTTCAATTAAATATTCGTTACGCGTATTTAGTCGATCTAGCAACAGCGTAGAGGGGACTTGAGCAAACTTACCGTCATGGCCGCGATTACAGTCTTGACAAGCAAGAACGAGGTTCCATACACCATCCACATTTACTGGCTGGCAGCAGCCTGCTTCGGCAACTTGAGGTTTCAGGGTGTGTGGAAAGAAGTGGTCTACATCAGCCAATTGAGTGTCTTGAGAAGCAATGCTGATCTCTTTAAAACAATAAAAGCAGCGGCTCTTTTGATAACCGTTTAAAGCCCCGCGTGAGCTTGTAATCCCAACACGGCGATGACTTGGGTCATGAGAGAATAGTTGCTTTGTTTCTTGGTCAAACTCAACGGCGACTAAGTTCTGATTTAGATTTAACTCCCACGCTTTTTCAACCAGATTCCATCTTGATTCAGTTTCTTTATTTAAGTTTTCTGCTGAGTGGTCAAAGACATAAAACAGCTTAAATAAGTTATCAGTTAAGCGAATACCTTTATTGAACTTACGCTCATCGATAAAAAACTCTTCATCAATCACATCGTAAAATCGTTCTTGTACTGCTTTAGTATTAACGACATGGAACGCATTCAGTACGTATTTAAAGCCCTCTTTGGTGGTGATATCAATGAGCTTAGTCTCAGTAATACCCCCTTCGTTAAAGTCCATGCAAGCCTGAATAAACTTACTGCTTCTTGCAGTAGTTTGTTTAGGGCTATGCTTCAAGTGCTCGCATAGATGCATGGCATAGGGTAGAGCTAAATCATCGAGAGTAATTAAGTCTGACTTGCTGTCTAAGCTCACATCGATAAGGCTCTTAGCTAGTGCAAACTTATAAGAAGCAGTGTTGCGGCCAAATAAAATTATGGCTCGCCAGTAGTTTTCTAAAGTCGGTTCGACATAGACGAAGTTCATAGCTACCTTATTGCTCCTTACTTCAAAGTCTCTGGCTTCTCGACTGGCAATACCTATCCTAAGTGTAGAGAAAGATGGGTTTTGCTGATATCTCATACTGATATATGCTGAAAAAACCGTAGAC
>JAAXIL010000009.1 GCA_012270355.1 Psychrobacter sp. | reverse complement strand
CCCTCCATCCGACTCGCATCAGCCCCATCCCTACCAGGCTTTGCTCGGGTTTTAACCGCAGCATCCGTTATCCGTCCTCAGTTGCTCTCACCCGTTTAACCGTTGCTTTTAACCAAATTTGATTGATTTTTGATGTTGGCTATTTTAGCAGGTTTCGCACCCCTTACCCATCCGTTACCTGTACGGTGTGTAAAAAATCGTTATGCGTTTCTGTCGATATGTTGACATCACCGCCTGAGCCAGTAAGCTAGAGCGTCTTTTATGGTCAATTTAACAGTTCTAGCCAGAAAATATCCGTTTTAAAACCGTTTTAAGGATTAAGTCATGCCCGCACTTCGTCAGATTATTCCTACCCCGAATGCAATCAACCAAACTATTCACAGTTCAACCCCTGAACTACCTTGTCCTAAGCGTTCGGTGCTCATCGCTAGTAGTTTGTGTTTGGGGTTATTGGTGGCAGGGTGTTCGACGAAGCCAATGAGCTATGGAAACGGGTATGCCCCAAAAATAACCTATAACGCTCAAGGGGTGCCGAACTTATATCGGGTTAAAGCGGGCGATACGGTCAGCGAAATTGCCCAAAGATACCGATTAAATTACCGTCAAATCGGGGCAATCAATAATTTGAACAGTCAATATACCATCCATGTGGGGCAATGGCTTAAGCTATGGGGCAACGGTTCAGTGCCTGCCTATCAAGCTACTCGCCAGCCAACCCGTCCAACTTATCAGGCGTCTTCCAATGTCCCCACAAACAATGCTCCCACAAATTATCGCCCTGCACCCACGCCTGCTAATCAAATTGGGGCGTATGCCTATCCCTCCAACAATCAGGTCATCAAAACCTTTAACCCCAACTCGGGCACTATGGGTATGTGGTTTGCAGGGCGACAAGGTGACCCTGTCAAAGCCAGTCAGGCAGGTACGGTCATGTATGCGGGCAATGAGTTGGCAGAGTACGGCAATTTGGTCATGATTCGCCATGACCAAACATATATCACGGCGTATGCTCATTTGAACCAAATTTTGGTGCAAGAAGGGCAGACGGTGCAACAAGGGCAACGCATTGCAACGATGGGTAATACAGGTACAAACAATGCACGCCAAGTGGCACTTGAGTTTCAAGTACGAAAAGATGGCACCCCCGTTGACCCAAGGGCTGTGCTAAGTTTGCAATGATTTACTCAAAAATCTGCACATACGAGCTGGCTCGAAGTTCTTGCAACCAATCCTCTTGAGCTTGGGGGGCAAGACGTTGATATAATACTTCTCTCGCCATGTTGCGACGCACCGTATCGCTGACATCTTGCTCACGCATGTCTTCAACTTGCAAAATATGCCAGCCATATTGCGATTGAAAGGGGGTAGAGTAGTCGCCAACTGCCGTGCGTTTCATCATGGCTTCAAACTCGGGCACCATTTGCCCCTCGCTCACCCAATCCAAGTCGCCACCACGCCCTGCCGAGCCAGTGTCGTCCGAATAGGTCGAAGCGAGCGAGGCAAAATCGGCATCTCGGCGAAGTTGCTCATACAAGTCGTTAATCTCTTGTTCTGCGATGGCAGAGCCTTGGATGGGGTCGGGCTTCACCAAAATGTGACGCACCCGCCACTGCGGAATAATCATGTCCTCACTGCCTCGAGTGGCAACCAATTTCACCACATCCACCCCGCTAGGCGTAACTTGTGGCTCAGTAACTTCGCCTGTTTTGAGTCCAGTGATGTCATTGGCAATGGTTGTTGGCAAGCCTGAGGCAGGGTGAAAGCCCATGTATCCACCTTGAACATTCACGGGGTAGTCTTTGGCACTGCCTGCGCTCAGTTTGGTCATGACCTCAGTTGCATACTCCGTCTCGGCAAGCAATGCCTGAGCTTCATTAGCAACTTGCAATGCCTGCTCACGGTCTGTTTCACTAATTCGGCTATAGTCGTCGATATACGGCACTCGAATGTGGATGGTGCGGTATTCGGTTTGGCTGAGTTTCTGTGATTCGGGCGATGCCAAAAATGCCTCAATGTCTTGATCAGTGATGCGAACCCGACTGGCAATCTGCCGTTGGCTAAGGGCTTTGAGCGACGCTTCCTCTAACAACTGATTTCGCAACTCGGCATAGCTACCTGCCCGTTGGCTATCCATGCGTTGTTGTAACTGCCCAATTGAGGCAAGCCCTTGATTTTGGGCAATTTGAGCCAATTGGTTATTGACCGCATCAGGGTTCGGACGGATGCCCGCCCGTTTTACCAAATCGAGTTGTAACTGTTTTAAGATAAGAGCGTTTAACACTTCACCCTGTAATTGCTCACGGGTAGGGATGGGTTGCCCATTCGCTTGGGCTTGAAGCTTAGCGTAAGCAGTAGCAACGGCTTGATTAACTTCACTTTTTAGAATGGGCGTATCACCCACAATCGCCATAATGCCGTCATCTGATTGAAAGGCAGATAGTTGGGTCGTCGGTGCGGTTTCGGCAAAAGACGGTAAGGCAACTGTCAGCATGAGCGAACTCACGGCGACAGACAGCCAGGATTGCCGGCGAGTAAATTTTTGAGTTACGGGATTGCTAAATTTAATCGTTGATAAGGTCATCTTTATTCTTTCCACAATCTATTTACAGGCTCAAAGCCCAAAATTTTGTTATTTAACAGTTGGCTGAAGCGACTACTGGCATCGCCTAAGCCGTTGATGCGAAATTCTAGCATAATCGCTTCGTTTGGCTTGTTATCCAAATCTAAATCATTGTAATAGCGACGGGCATACAGCGACAAGCCGTAGCAACAATCTTCAAAGTCTGCCCCGACAGTGGCATCCACCATGCGGTCATTATTGACGTCATATTGTCCTTGTGCCATCACTCGCCAGCGACTACTAATCGGCACAATGGCAGAAGCGGTGAGGGCAGATAACTCAGATTGCCCCGTATTGGCATCGGTCTTGCGTTCGATTGCCCCAACATTAAACAGGCTTTTTGGTGTGGGCTGATAGCGAAACTGCACGCCTGCAAAGTTGAGGTCGTTATCGCTGTTTAATGCCCCATTAAAATCAAACCACACATTGCGATAGGGCTGAGTGCTGGTCTGCCACGCAAAGCCCGAGGTGTCATCGGTAAATACCCGCCTGCCGTCTAATGTGACTCGTGTATCCTCAAGGTACAGTTGGTTACCAAGGCTAGCATCAAAACGTGTCACGCCCATTGCATCTATGTAGCGATAATTTAGCCCAGCGGTGATATTATTGGCATCGGGCAAGCGGTCATAGCCCAAAAACCAATCGTCGGCAAACAGCTGGTCATAACTGACCGACGCAATGCGGGTGTTAAAGTTGGGCAAATCCGCCTGACTGCGATAGGGGGCATAAGTGTATTTGAGGCGAGGGCTGAGCAGTTGATAGCCCCCAAGCGAGGTATCAAAATAGTCAAACGGTGAGCCTGCTTGATAAAAATTCAAGCCTGCATCCACGCTGACCTTTGGTACAAACACACTTTTTGTATTGTCTTCTTCGCTGATGGCGTTATCGAGGCGACTGGCTTCGTCGTAGGCGGTGAATAAATGCCCAATACTCGCTTCAGGCGTCACATAACCCCAAGGCTTGACCACGGGGTAGCTGGCGGTCAACCGATTATAAATCCGCACGCCACTTTTTTCGTTTTCTGAGCCATCGCCTATGGACTTTTTGAAGTAGGCAGAATCGTGCTTGCCTGTGACCATGACATTATTCAAGGCATGATTTAAGCCATTGACAAATGAATTGCTTAACGTATTGCCCGACGTGTCATCATTTAGCCCATTTTTACCATTTTGTTTGTCAAATTGTACGTAATCCTGCCAAGGTAGGCGATAGTCAATCGACAATTCAGGCAGGCGAGAATAGGGTTTGTCCTTATCTAAAATTTCATTACCATCGGCATCCACGGCATCCAAACTTTGAAAGGTCTCTACCTTCAAGTTGGCATCGACATAGTCATTGTAGTAATTGACTTCGGCTCGGCGAGGTAGATTAAGCGGATTGTCGGTCAAACCAAAGGTATCAAAATCGCTTAGATAATCAGGATCAGAGACATAGTTATACACGGCATTAAATTTGAGATGGTCGATGCTTTCGGGTTGCCACTCGTGGGCATAGAAAAAACCTCGCCGTGTTTGGTCATTATACTGACGGTCGTTTGGTAGATAAGTAGCGGTTGCTGAGCCTTGCCCGTAGCCATCGGTGAGATACCGCAACTCGCCTGTAAGCATCGGGTTACGGTTGGTGAACGCATCGGCGGTGACGGTGGCATCAATCTGAGGGGCAAGGTTTAAGTAATACGGCACACTGACTTGTAGCCCGCTTTGGGTATCAATTTGTACGCTCGGTGTGAGCAGTCCACTGGTGCGACGGTCGTCTATGGGGAAGTTAAAATAGGGCAAATAAAACACAGGCACATCGCCCAAGCGGAACGTCGCATCATACGCTTCACCTCGTCCCGTTTGCGTGTTGAGGTCGAGGGCATCGCTTTCGATTTGCCATTTGCGGTCGGTGGGCGGGCAGGTGCTAAAAATCACCTTGTCCATTTCATACCGCTCATTGCTGGGCATATTTAAGCGTTCGGCATAGCCATGTGCTTGCAATGCCGTGCTGGCAAACGCCACATCGTGAGCGGTGGACGCTGAGCGAGTGCCGTCATATGCCACATCGCCTGCCAGCACGATTAAGCCTGCATCTGCCTTGCTCGGTGATGGATTATTTGAGCTGGCAACGGTTTCTAAATCTACACCTGTAGTCTGTAAGTTTGAACTGGTTTGTAGGTTTGCTTGTGGACTGAGGGTTGATTGAAGGGTTGTTGACACGCCAGACGTTAAGGCATTGCCATTAGGGTTTATCGTTTTAGCATTGTTATCTGTATTAGAGAGAGCACTCGGATTGGAATTAGCCAGCATCACGTTGCCCGATGCCCCGATCAGATTGCGGGCAATGTCGAGCGTCATCGCTTCGCTTCGCATCACTTGTCCGTTTTGCACGACTTCAACATTGCCTGCCAACTCAACGTAATCTTCGTTGTCATAATAGGCATAATCCGCCACTGCATACAAAGGCAGACCATTTGCCAATTGTGCGTCGGTCAACTCGCCCCGAGCTTTCGCCTCATTTAAGGCGTTTTGGTAGTTGGACGGTTGTCCGTATTCATCCACAAGTGGATTGGGGGCAACCCACACACCCTCACAACGAGGGGCATTCACCATGTCGCTGTATTCTTCTAACTGTTCTTCAAACGCTTCGTCTAAATAGGCATCGAAAACAGGAACGACAGGCACAAGGTCGGGGGCAAGGTCTTGGGCTTGAATGACATTGCTCGAGCTTGCCCCATCATCGGCGGGCTTGGGTAAATAATACTGCGACAATTCGGCAATTTTTTGCTCGGCATTGGTGGTTTTTGCTGAATTATCGTTTGGCGATGCTGTATCCAACGCTGGCAGTTGTGTTGTCGGTTTAGGAATTTTCGTTTCATTACTGACACCGTTAGCAACATCCGTAACCACATCGGCGGTAATATAGGTATCCGCATCGCTTTCAGGAATAGGGTTTGGTTGAGTGACCATTACCCCATCGTCATTAACCTCATCTTCAGTTGTGGCACTGGTGTTAGTCGCCGTATTGATAGACAGTTCATCAGACGACTCAACCAACGCAAAGGCAATAGGCTCGTCGCCATTATTGATATTGTCAGCAACCGCAAGAGGAGAAAACACCAAACTTGCCATGCCAAACAAAGATATGGAAAGTGGGGTGGTGTAAGTCGTATAAGGCAAATGACGCAAGGGCAATCCGTCGAGCGATGGTAAAATTCGGGATATGAATTGAGAAGTCAAACGGATAGTTTAGCATGATGTGGGCGAGGGGTAGAATAGCGTTTGTTGAAAATGGCTCAATCCGCTAGAATTGACGGTTTGAATTTTATACATTTATCGTCACCCATCGCCCCTCATCGTTATTTATGAATACACCTTCTAAGTCTCAGTCCGTTACCTCATCTTCATCCTCACGTCAGCAAGCCATGACTGATTTTCTACATTCATTTTTTGGCGACACGCCTTTTCGCATTGACAGTTTAGCAGGCGATGCCAGCTTTCGCCGTTATCATCGGATTGTGTTAACCGACGGCTCAACGAAGTTTGCTAAAACCTACATGTTGATGGATGCCCCGCCCGAACTGGAATCGGTGGACAGCTTTGTACAAGTGGCAACTTTAATGGATAACGTGGCGAATGTGCCGAGCATTGTCGCCGACAACATTCCACAAGGTTTTTTGTTACTGCAAGACTTTGGCAACGTGGAATTTGCTCATCTACTACGCCAAGCCAATTTACTGCCTGATGGTCAACAGCAAATCAATGATTTATACCACTGGGCAATGGACAGTTTGCTGACTTTGCAAACGCTACCATTAGAGGGCGATGCGAGCCAGTTGCCCCCGTATGATGCCGAACGGTTACAAAGTGAGATGGCACTGTTTACCGAATGGTTTTTGCCATATTTAAACGTGAAACTTGATGATGAAGCGAAAGAACTTTGGCAAAATCTTAGCCAAGCAGTTGCAACTCAAGTGACCCATCAACCGCAAGTGGTGGTGCATCGAGATTATCACAGTCGAAACCTCATGCAAGACCAATATCACCCGAAGGATTTGGGCATCATCGACTTTCAAGATGCTGTGATTGGGGCATATACCTATGATTTGGTGTCGCTCCTGCGAGATGCTTATGTCGATTGGTCTGACCATAAAATCGACGCATGGGCGACATACTTTTACGACAAATTACCGAAGTCACTTCAGCCATCGAAAGACCAGTTTTTGCTGGACATGAACGTGATGGGATTACAACGTCATCTCAAGATTTTAGGTATTTTTGTCAGGCTTGCTCAGCGAGATGGCAAAATGCGGTATTTGAGCGACATTCCTAAAGTATGGCGAGATTTTATGTTTGAATTGGAATGGCTCAGCACACATGCAGATCAAAAGGTTAAGAGCGAAGGTGGCGGAATAAGTGAACAAGCTGACAACCTGACCAATAACCAAACTCAAAACGTTTATGCTTCGTTTTATGACTGGGTGCAAACCCATGTGACGCCACAATTTAATAAGGTGTTCGAGTAAAGTAGCCGAAGCTCGAATTTCTACGAATATTTATTCTAATTTATTTATTATAATTTAAAACTCAATTTAGGAAAGTTAATGTCAAACACACCATCTAATCAAAACGCCATTACCCAAGCCATTATTTTGTCGGCAGGCAAGGGCACACGGATGCGTCCACTGACGCTCGATACCCCAAAACCGCTGATTGAGGTGGGTGGTCAACCGCTTATTGTGTGGCATATCAACGCCTTAAAGTCGGCAGGCATTACGGATATTACCATCAACACCTCGTGGCTATCCGACAAGTTAATGGATGCGTTGGGCGATGGCAGTGAGAATGGGGTATCCATACGGTGGTCTGTTGAGGACGATGAACCGCTTGAAACGGCAGGCGGGATTGCCAAAGCTCTCGCCGACGGCAAACTAGACGATGCCCCATTTGTTGTGGTCAATGGCGACGTGTGGTGCGACATTGATTTTAGCAAGGTGGCATCTCGTGAATTGGATACGGGCAATTTGGCTCATCTGTATTTGGTGGACAACCCCGAGCATCATCCAAACGGAGATTTTGCTTTGCAAAATGGCATGGCGACTGAGGACACTGTGCTAGAAGGGCAAGACAAACTGACCTTTGCGGGCATTAGTGTCCTATCGCCCAAACTGGTGGAAAGTGTGATTGCAGGACAGCCTGCCCCGCTTGCTCCTTTGCTGAAAAAGGGGATGATGAAACTCAAAGTGTCTGCCGAAAAGTTTGATGGCACTTGGGTGGACGTGGGTACGCCCGAGCGACTTGAAAAAATCAATGAGTTCATCAATAACGGCGGAGCGACACAGCATCACGGCAAGGCATCAAGCTAGTTGTTAAAATTCACTGCTATTTATCTGCCTGACTTGTGGATTGACCAAGCTGACCCAGTTCTGCCTCATACGTGTCATCTACACTCAAGTCATTGCTTCCTGAGTCGATGCTTTGCTGGACAATTTGACTTGAGTTAGAGTTGTTGATTTTCGATTGTCGATGGGCATTGATTTTTTGTTGATTTTGGGCTTTTACCATACCAATGGTATCGCTGATTTGATTGTTAATGCGTTCAGCGTCGCTGGCGGTTTGGCGATAGTCATCGGGCATGTTGGCATCGGTTTGGTAGGTAGCGGCAGCGTCATTTTTAGCAATGTCTCGATTTAGCAAAGTCGCATCTTGATTTACACCTTTTTGCTGTTGCGAGGCGGTATAGGCTTGATTGGTAGCAGGTGGGGGCGAAAGTGTTTTCTGCCTATCTTCTATGCTTGGCTGAGATGCTGGAGTGGTCAAAGGGTTAGAACGTTTGTCAGTACGCTCATTTGCACGCTCGCCATCGGTGTCGCTACGGGTGTTCGGGTCGGCGTCCGCTTGTGCTTTATTGTTTAAGGTTTCTTCCGTTTGAGTAGTTTGAGCGTCTACCAAGTTCTCATCATTTGCTTGCGAGCTGTCATCGGTCAATGTTTTTAACGCTCCGCCATTAACATTACTGTTTAAATTATTTAACTCATCCCTTGAGTCATTCGTATCCTGCCTTGTTTCAAACGTCTGTTCTTCATTATCTCTCATCATTTGCGGTTGTTGGGATGACTCGTCTACTTCAGTTCTCACTGTTGATACAATTTGCCCGTCATTGATGGGCGTTGAATTCGAGTTTGCTACGTTTTCCACATTTTTCTCAGACGATTGCCACGACCACCAAATCCCAATCACCAACACGATATGCACACCAATCGCAAGTGCAACAGCAGGCAGCCAGTTGTGCGTTTTAATAGGCGGTTGAGTTTGAGGTTTTTCATCTCGAACAGCCTGACCAGCGTATTTGGCGTCGTTTATATCGTCAACTTTTGTCGTATTATCAGCGGGTCGATTAGATTTCGTAGTGTTATTTTCAGGCGGAGTGTCAGGGGTCATGACGGAGATGTCGTGTTGGCAGAAACAAGATTGAATTGAGGTAAAGAGTAGCCACTAATTTTAGCAAATTAGAGCCGTTTTGGATATTGGGAGCAAACTAGGCATTCAAAAAGTGTATGACGGAGGCTAAGAAGAAGTATGTCAATAAACCGACATATGGTTACTGTAAGAAAAGCTAAAGTCAATCGCAAAAGTAAGCATTGGTTATGTGTCACCCTTTGAGTTTGAGAGACGATACTATGATAGTCTTAGTGAGTCAGACAAAGCTGCCTGACTCAAGTAAACCAGACTCCGATATAGTCGGGGCGGTTCACACTTGAAGTCGCATTGTTCTACACATAACAACCGCCATGCTTGGCGGTTGTTT
>JAAXIL010000099.1:4106-9505 GCA_012270355.1 Psychrobacter sp. | reverse complement strand
TTCTCGTACAGTGGCATCGATATGTTTACGGACTTGTAGCAAGCGCGTGTTAATGGCTTGCAAGGCGACTCGAAGCTCATCCCCTACTGGCTTTGTCAGCGGGGTTTCAAACGGACGCAGTCGACTGTTTGCTGGAATATCCTCTGGCAATAACGTATCGGGAATAAACTCAGAAGTACGCTGCCAATCCCCCTCGTTCACTGGCTGAGTTTTTTCAATGTGAGCAAACACCCCTGCGTATACTTTGCGACACGCCTCAAGGTTATCTGCCAGCAAAAACCGCCACATAAGCGTCGACTTAAGCGGCATGATAATGGTAGCAAACAATACAATCAACGTGCCTGCCAGTACATTAACTGCCCGCATAACCCCCTCATCCACTCCTGCATTCGGGTCGCCAATAATCATGCTCATCGTTATGCCTGTAAGCAAGCCAACGTAACCCAAGTTTTTAATGGTGAAATAGCCTATCGCCGTGCTAATTATGCCAATGATGGCAAAATAGAGCCAAGGCAGCTCGCTCAATCCGTGATAATGCCAATAGTGCAAAGCAAATCCAATAATAATGCCGTATATCGTTCCTAAAATGCGTTCTTTTGCCTTGGTAAATATTGCACCTTGATATTGGAGTAATCCCAATACAATAAAGACGGTTATCATCGTCCATTCACCATGTCCGATATCTGTCAGATAGTTAAACAACATGGCAAGCACAACGGACACACCCAACCGCAGGGCATGAAGGACATCAGCATGATGGTATCGGGCAAAGGGGGCAACAACAGTGTTAAACATAAAGTCAAATGTTTAAAAAGTAGAGTGAATTTAAGTTGAGTTGAGTTTAATGCATGACGACCAATTCGCTAACATTGAATAAAAATTTGCGAATAATGTGCCAATAAAATCTTTTATTTCCAACGATAAATTATTGTTCTCACAAAAAAACCGCCCAAATTACTTGGACGGTTTTAAATGTACCTAACCTGTAAGCGTAAAATTAATTAGCTGTATTAGTTGGGTCATCTTGATCAGGCATGATGTCATCATTGTCAGCATCTAAAGGATTCATGTCTGGATCCGCATTCAAAATCGTATCATCACCATCCGGCATAACGTCGTCATTGTTGTTGTCAAGTGGATTCAAATCAGGATCAGCTGTCAATAATGTGTCGTCACCATCAGGCATCACATCATCATTGTTCGCATCAAGTGGGTTCAAATTTGGATCAGCGTCCATGATTTCTGCATTAGGAGCAACAATAATACCATTTTCATCCGCTTCGCCCATTGATTCATCATATACGGTGAATTCAATACGGCGGTTACGGAAACGACCTTGTTCAGTTGCATTGCTGGCGATTGGATCGGTTTCGCCTGCACCCTTAGTCAAGAGCTTAGAGCCGTCCACACCTTGCGAGATTAAATAGTCTTTCACTGCTTGAGCTCGACGTTGTGATAAGTCCATGTTATAAGCGTTACTGGCTTGAGCATCAGTATGACCAATAATCAACAATTGAGCATCAGGTGTTTTCTCTAACAACTTAGTAGCACGATCTAGTAATGGCTTGTTTACATCAGGAATAACTGCTTCATCAACTTCAAAGTTAATGACCTGTAGGCTAAGAGCACGAGCCACATCACGAGCATCTACCTCATCACCAGTTAGACGGTCAAATGCTGCACCCGCCATTGACAAGCTGTTATCGATCTCACCTTGCAAGTCAAGCGGACCGTCTGCCACCACATTCATGTCAGGAGCCGCTGCTTGAATATCAGCCACCAATTGCTGAAGCTCAGCATCATTAGGCGAATTCACACGAATGTCATCACCTTTGATAATAATATTGGCATCTGGCGTGTTCTTAACCAGCGGTAAGATCGCCGCTAGGTTAGCCGCTGCTGGCATATCTGCTGCAAAGTAGTCATCTACATCAGCACGACACTTGTCCGCTTCTGCACCAAACACACCACGTATCGCATCCATAATGCTGCCACTTAAGGCATCATCACCAGCGTTTACACGACAGGCATACAATTCATTGCTCTGCCCACTAGATAGCATCAAAGAGGCAGGCTCAGCGTCTGCAGCGACTGCCGCAGGTTCATCAGCCACCACTTGTTCTTCGGCAACCGGCTCAGTCACAACCGCTTCGGGCTCGTCTTGACAGCCTTTCATCAATGCCCACGCCAGTGCACCCAAAATTATCAAACCAATAATAGGTAGCAAGGCTTTCATAAAGCTACCGCCTTCTTCTTCGGTCTTAACCAAAGGTGCGGTGCTGGTAGTGTCAGAAATACGGCGTCCTTCAACATGAGCTGCGGCAGGCTCAGTACCAAGCAATCCTACAGGTACCAATGTGCCAGCCCATGCAGGAATACGATTGCGGTATGTATCTAAGTTATCACGCAAAAACTGAGGAACAGGAACGTTACCAGCAAGGCTTTTAATTTCATTAAATGCCATTGGAGCAGCGGCTGCTAGCATGCTGTGTACAGAAGACTCATCGACGTTGTTTTCACGAGCCAATTCGCTTGACAAGCTGTTACGATGTGTGTCATCCGTCCAAACTTGATTATAAAAATCGTGGTCGTCTGCTAAGATATCACGGTCACCGAAGCGTCCATAAGTGTCTTGATCTGCCAAGCGTCCTGCAAAAATGGCATAAAACTGCTCAAGTAAGCTTTCTTTTTGCGGTGTGCGGTCATTACCTAAAATGGCAGGGGTAACCGTACGTGCTAAATGTCCAATAATATCCATAAAAAAACTCCTGTAGTGGATTAAAAATTGAGTTCGACTGAATTCAACATGGCAAATGCATGATAAATAAACTTTAACCATAGCAAAAGCCGTATTTATGCTTACCTTACTTGATAACGCCCATAATTGCGTTATGTTAAGGTAAGATATGCGTAAATCCATGTTACAAACAATTAGCTAAACCGTTTCAATTTTGAGGATAGCCTGAGATGAATCTTAATGTTTCTGCCATGCAAACCCTGATTATCGTGATAATCACGGTTATAATCAGCCTTATTGCATTTCAAAACAAAGGTTTACAAGATAAACTTATTTTTTATCCGCCTGCAGTAAATGCTGGCGGCTGGCATCGTTTTATAACGCATGGGTTTATCCATGCTGATGGAATGCACCTGTTCTTTAACATGTTTGTGCTTTATTCATTTGGGCAGGTGGTCGAAAAGCTGTTTGGTATATGGTTTACACCCATGTATTTGATTGCCATTGTGGTGGCGATGATCCCAAGCTATCTCAGTCACAAAAATGACCCACGCTATCGCAGCCTCGGAGCATCGGGCGGCGTATCAGCTGTTTTATTTGCCTATATATTAGTGTTCCCTTGGAATATGTTGTACTTTTTTGGCATCGTTCCAATTCCCGCAATTATATTTGCCATTTTATATGTGGCATATAGTGTGTATGCCAATAAAAAGGGCAATTCAAACATTAATCATTCTGCCCACCTATGGGGCGGAGCGTTTGGCGTATTGGCGGTACTTGCGTTAAACCCTGCGGCATTGCCCCACTTCTTTACGCAATTAATGAATCCGAGTTTTTAAAGTTTATAAAATTAAAGACACACACACGAGACTAACTTTGCTCGTTTTTTTAATAAAAATCACTTCTCCAACTTACTTTTTCATATCAGCACGCACTTTTTTTACTAAATAATCTACCACTTGTGGCACTTTGGCGGGGTCACCTTGCACCACATATTTCCCCTGCACCACCACCGCAGGTACGCCCGTTAATTGATAACGTTTTGCTCCTGCCTTTGAACGTTCAATTTTGGTACTGACCGCAAATGAGTTGTATAGCTTATTAAATTTCTTTTGGTCTAAGCCTTGCGACGCATACCATTTAGACAGTGAGTTTTGATCAAACAACTTTTTGCCATCTTTATGGATGGTGTCAAAAAGCTTATTGTGTGTTTGATCTTGATAGCCCATCATTTGTGCAGCATAAAAACCACGTGCATTTACTTCCCATACTGGATTTAATGCGGCTGGGGATTCAAAAAATAACACGTCTGCTGGCTTGGTTTTTTCCCACTTTTTCATGTAAGGGTTTAGGTCATTACAATGCGGACAGCCATACCAAAAAAACTCGCGTACGATGATGTTATCGCCCGAGATGGTTTCTGGGTTTTTTAGCTCTTTATAATCTTTGCCTTCAACAAAGTCGGCTGCCATACTTGGCATACTGACCACCATTCCTGTCATCAAAGCAGTAAATGCGAAGGCTTTGCTCATGGGTTTCATAGAATGTCCTCTAACCTGATTTATAACAATATTTACAAAGGGTGTTTTATAAAAACAATATCGGCTATCATACCCGATACTTTACAAGGTGTGAACCAATCTTATTCAGTTGTATGAGTTTGGAGTTGCCTGAGTGTGGCATCATTGTTAACAACCTTGCATTTTTTGAATTGTCTAGCAACATACCCCTTTATATAAACCAATGACTTAACCCAAATAACCTATCATGCGTATTGATTTTGAATTGGCTCAGCGATGGATTACTCCTAAATCACGGGTGCTTGATTTGGGCTGTGGTGATGGCTCTCTACTCTCTTATCTGCAGGAGGGCCTTGACGTGCAGGGATATGGCATTGAGCTGAACGAGGCAAACATCAATGCTGGTATCGCCAAAGGCTTGAGCATTGTCGAGCAGGACTTAAATCAAGGTTTGGCGAACTTTGCTGATGCCAGTTTTGATACCGTGGTGATGGCTCGGGCACTGCAAGCGGTCGAATCGCCCGATGCGTTATTGCTCGATATGCTCAGGGTAGGTAGGCAGGCAATCATCACCTTTCCGAACTTTGCCCATTGGCAAAACCGAGTGTATTTAGGCATTAAGGGGCTCATGCCCGTGTCCGATGCCCTGCCCTATGAATGGTATAACACGCCTAATATTCATTTGTGCACATTTAAGGATTTTGAAAAATTGTGTCATGACAACAACATTCGGATTTTGAGCCGATTTGCAGTGACTGATTCTAAAATTCGCCATGTGCCAATTGCCATGCAAGCCATCAAACGAGTGCCAAATTTACTGGCAGATGTGGCGATTTATCGGGTGACGCTCGCCTAACCTACTTTTTTAATGGCTGCTTTTTATTTTAAACAACTAACGATGAGCGCCACATTTCATTTAGACTTTGAGTGTTATCCATCTAACCTTTATCTTTATGACATTTCCCTATTTATTTGACATAAAGTCAGAAGATTATGCCTACTTTATTGGTTGCGGCTTGAGGCAGGACAATGGTAAGCTATGCTGACTTTTTTTTGTCAGTAAACTTATTTATTTTTTTTTGTTATTCCTTAAAAAACTTTTTATCTTTTAACAATGATTTTTTTTGGTGGTGATATGCAGC
>JAAXIL010000099.1:0-4096 GCA_012270355.1 Psychrobacter sp. | reverse complement strand
GTCTAATTTCATTAATTTTGGCTGGTACTTCTTTAATTTTCGCTCCCGTTTTTTGGCTTTTGGCATCATGATTGCTGGAGTTTCATTGATACCTCTTGCTCAAGCTGAACTGATTTCGAATGTTCCACTTGATGTTTCTCGTTTTGAGATGATGAGCATCAGCGAATTGACTGCTCGTGCAAATACGGGCAATGACCATGCTCAGTTTTATTTAGCCAAACGCTTACACAAAGGCATGGGCGTCACTCAAGACACACAAAAGGCACTGGACTCGAACACCAAAGCGGCGCAGCAAAACGTTACCCCAGCCCAGCTCAATCTTGGGCTCATATACGCCAAAGGCGATGGCGTAGCTGTGAATGAGGCACAAGCTCGTTATTGGCTAGAGCGTGCGGCAAAACGTGGCGACAATCGTGCCAGTTATACGCTTGCCATGATTGACGAAAAACAACGTAATTTGGTAGACGCATACAAATGGTACGATTTGGCAGCCAGGGATGGCATGCTAGATGACAAAGTTCGCACCAAAGCTCGGGGGAAAATTGGACAACTTGCTCTCAATTTGTCCGACGCTGATCAACGTATGGCACGTACTCAGGCAGACACTTGGTATCAAACGCAGTGATTAGTCATGGTCAGTTGTGTATGTCTTCAGATAGTTTAAAAAGCTGGGATTAAAACTCAGCTTTTTTTTATTCAACCGTTTCAGGTCGATTCATTACTCCTGCTTTGTCATGCGGATTGTCAATAAGTGTTTTAAGATCGTCACTCATCGGGAAGTTGAGATTTAAGTTTTTAGGTGGGATGGGCTGCATGAACCATTTGTCATACAACGCCTCAATGTTGCCCGTTGCATATTCGGCTTTTAGAGCATTATCAACCACCGCCTTAAAATCACCATCGCCTTGGCGTAACAAACATCCATAAATCTCAGAGACTCTCGAATCCCCAACGATTTTCCAGTCATCGGGGTGTCGTGCATTGGCTTTTTTACTCAGTAGCAGAACGTCATCTAGTACCATCGCATCGACTCGGTTATTTTCAAGCATCAAAAAAGCTTCTTGATGGTCGGGGGCGACTGATAAATTAATATTAGAATCCTTTTTGCCATACATTGCTTGCAAATAATCTTGCGAGCTGGTGCCGTCGGTAGTCACCACCTTTTTGCCTTTTAAGTCTTTAAAATTAGCAATCTCAGCATCGGCATGGGTCAATATTCGGGCTTTTGTCACAAAAAATCCTACAGAAAAATCAACTTGCTTTTGGCGTTCAGGCTTATTGGATGTCGAGTCGCACGATAAATCAACCGAGCCATCTTGCAATTCTTCAATGCGGTTTTGTGAGGTAGTAAGTCGATAGGTCACTTTAAGATTAGGCATATCCAATTCCTTTTTTATCGCTTCCACAATGGTGCGTTGTAAATCAATGGCATAACCGACAGGTTGAGTTGGGTCAGTGGCGATATAAGAAAAAGGGATGGACGCATCACGGTGTCCGAGTACAATTTCACCAGAGTCTCTGATTTTATCGAGAGTCGGCTGAATTTTAGGTGTGGCTAGAGATGTATTGGCTTGGGTCTGTTCGTCAGCTATAGAGACGTCAGAATCTGAACTGTCAGTTATGGGGCTGGACTCTAGACTGGAATCGACTTCAGACTTATCATCAGCTTGTGGCTGGCAACCCACCAAACCTGTGGCAGCCAATAACCCTGCCAATCCAAAGCCTTTAATGTCTCGCTGAATCTTATCGCCCAGTATCCTATCACCCAAAATGCTTATGACCCTCCTAAAAACCATCAGTATACCTTTTGTGAGCTTTTGATAACTTTTTATCATTATACATAATTATAGACTCCCTCATTATCGTCATTATCATTATTTTAAGCGTTAAGATTGGATACAACACACATTGCCCCCATGATACGCTTCAGTACTGACGAAATTCTAAAAGGATAAGTAATGACAGATAACTTAACAATCAACGATACAACAACCGATAGCAAAACTTTGCAAGATTTACGTCAACGGTTTTTTATTCAAGACTCGCCCGTGCGTGGCGATGTGCAGCGATTGGCAAAAAGATCTGCCACGGTCATCGCCCAAAAGGACTACCCCGAAGCCATCGAAAAGCTATTGGGTGAGATGCTCACCGCCGCAAGCTTGCTTATTGGCACACTCAAGATTAAGGGAACCTTATCCATTCAGCTACAATCGAATGACACGGACAGTTTGCTGAAATGGGCAATGGCAGAATGCGATCACAATGGTATCATCCGTGCTTTAGCCGACTGGCAACAAGACGGCGATGCTAATGCCAAAGCTTGGGCAGAAAAAACCACAGCGAACCAAGCGTTTGCCGAACTTGGTGAGGTCGGCAAAGGGGTGTTATTCATCAATATTCGCCCAGAGGGTGGTGAGGCATACCAAGGTATTGTCGAACGTAGTCATGACAATCTAGCCGACTGCTTGGCTCATTATCAGCATCAATCGGCTCAAATTCCAACCTTAATTAGCTTAGCGTGTGATGGCTTGCAGGCGGGCGGGGTTTTGGTACAACAACTGCCCCAAACCGAAGCCGAAAAATTGCGAAGTGAAAATGCTCAAAATGCAGGCGAGATTGAGGGCGATTTGGATGATTTGTGGGAAAGAATGACCCTACTCACTCGCACCATCAAGCCCGAAGAACTCACCGCCCTACCCGCCAGTGAGATAATTTTTCGGCTATATCATGAAGAACAAGTAATCGCCCCTGAACCGACTGCTTTGAATTTTGGTTGCACTTGCTCACGCGACAAATGTGCTTCGGCGATTTTGCAAATTGGCGAAGATGAGGCAACCTCGATTGTTGAAGAGCAATGTCATATTGCAATGGATTGTGGTGTTTGTGGGGCGTTTTATAGTATTGATGCCGACGAGGTCGAAGCGATTTTTGTCTAAACCATCTTCGTTTTTCAATACCCAAAGGCTTTAACAAGGGCATCAGTCATCCTTAAATCATCGGCGTTTATCGCCTTAACTGTTTGCCCAAATGGCTTTATGCTACACTGATTGCCATGATTGACGTCTTATTGACATACCTCACTCTGTGGACACCGCTATGAAACCTATCTTCGCCCCTACTCTCATCGCCCTTAGCATTGGGATGGCATTAACCGCTTGCAACAATGCTAACGACACAGTCGCTAGCGACAAAGCATCGCTTGAGACCAAAGTTGCAGCCACGACGCCTACCACTACCAGCCCCACGGAGCCTACTGCAAATTCCAATCAAGAAGTGGTGGACGCCCTAAACGCTAATTTGCAAGCGTCTGGCATTGAACACACCGTTGTTTCTGCCGTGCCAACCGACATGCCTGATTTGTATTGGGTGACAGGCGACGGTACGCCTCCATTTTTCACTGACAAAACGGGCTCGTACATTGTGCAAGGTCAAGTGGTACAGCTTGGTAATGGCGAACCTGTGGATATTACAGCCAAACTGCAAGCTCAAGTTGCGGGGCAGGCATTGGCGAAGGTGCCAACTAGTGAGATGATTATTTATCCTGCCAAAGGTGACACCAAAGCGGTAGTGTATGCCTTTACCGATGCCGATTGTGGCTATTGTCGCAAGTTGCACAGTGAAATGGACGACATTAATGCCGAAGGGGTTGAGGTTCGTTATTTGGCTTGGCCACGCAGCGAGCAAACCTTTCCTAAGATGGAATCCATTTGGTGCAGTGACAATCAAACCCAAGCAATGGACACCGCAAAAGCAGGCGGTAACGTCGCCAACGCCACATGCAACAGCCCAGTACAAAAGCAATTTGATTTAGGAGCGTCGCTTGGGGTGCGGGGCACGCCAGCCATATTTACCCAGTCAGGGCAACAAATTGGTGGTTACTTGCCCGCCCGTCAGTTGGCTCAAGCAGCGATTGCGAACTAGATTGCACATCCTACGTCGAGAATTAAAAAATAAATTGATGTGTTTGATTGTCAATAGACGCTAATAAATTAACCACATCCATGCTATATTAGAACTCAACGGACGCATCAAATAAAAAGGAAGATGAAAGTTATATTAATACTGTATCTGCATCTTTTTTTAGTATTGTCGTTTT
>JAAXIL010000112.1:17695-40189 GCA_012270355.1 Psychrobacter sp. | reverse complement strand
TTTCTAACTCAAAGTAAAGAAGGACTGATTAGCTCACTTGTTGTGGAGCATTGATTTGGATTTCTACCCGACGGTTTTGAGCCTTACCTGCTTCAGTATTGTTTGAAGCGATTGGTTGCGTCTGACCATAGCCTGCAGTGCGAATACGGTTGGCAGAAACGCCTTGGTTAACCAAATAATTGGCTACCGATGCCGCACGACGCTGTGATAAATCTTGGTTGTATGCTGGATTACCAGTGCTGTCGGTATGACCCATGATATTCACAGTGGTTTGATTGTACTGACGCATGGTCGCTGCCAATTTATCAAGCGTGTTGTTGAATGATGAATTGATGTAAGTGCTGTCAGTGGCAAACGTAATATTGCCAGGCATAACAAGGTCAATGTTGTTAGTCACTGGATCACGCTCAACGGTTACACCAGTACCCGCCATTTGCTGTTGCAATTGCTGCTCTTGACGTTGCATGTAGTAACCAACGCCCGCACCCAACGCTGCACCGATGGCAGCATCACGCCCCGTTTCATCGCCACCAGTGGCTTTAGAAATACCAGCACCTGCCGCAGCACCTGCCAATGCACCAATGGCAGTTTTATTCATGGTTTGCTGTCCAGTGGCTGGATCAGTCGTACAACCTGACATGCTTACGCCAGACAATGCCATACCAGAAGCTAAAGTGGCAATCATTAATTGGTTTTTCATATTCATCCCTCAAATATTTATTAATCAAGTAATAAACGGTTTGATATACAACCGTTCATTTCATCAAAAAAGTCATAAAGTAATGTATCTAAACCTAACTCTTCCAGTTTTCTAATTTTCAGAAACCTAATCGATAAGAATTTCTATAAATTGAACGAAAAATGAAAAAGATTGAACGAAAAATTACCTTAGTCATAATCATTCATTATGCCAAATCAATCCTTCCATACTGTAACCTTTTGTCTCGATGCTGTATGTTGATGTTTGCAATGTTTCCTATTTTATTAACCAGCAATCAGGGATTACGGTCAAAGAAGTGACTTATACTGATACGACGAGCGTCTAAAACAAATATATATTATCCCTCACAACCTGTAGGACATGCAGACACTAAACCAAATTCAAAAACCATGCTAAGTTGATGGTTTTTTTTCAAAACAGTTTGGTTTACAATCGTAAACTAAACCATCAATGCCTGATTATTTTATGAGCTTAAAGTCACGCTATCAAAAATTGCATGAGCGTCATCCCAAACTTGGCAGTGCTTTATCGCTCGCCACTGCCAGCACTGCCATCACCGCCAATAGCGTCGGTATGGGTATCCCTTTATGGCTTCTTGGTGCAACCAAGGTAGCAACGGGGTCTAGCGTTGCCGATGAAGGGGTTATTGCCATTACCAAACGATGGATTCACACCAATAACACACTCATCGACACCATTTTGCCCGAGAAAGACTGGCGAATTGAGTTACCTGCCGACTTGGACAAAAATAAGCAATATCTGCTGATCTGCAATCACCAAAGCTGGATTGACACCAGCATCGTGCAATACATTAGCGAGGGACGGCTTCCGCTTACCCGTTTCTTTACCAAACACAATTTAATTTACCTGCCTTTTGTCGGGCAAGCGTTTTATTTCCTCGATTTCCCGATGATGAAACGGCACAGCAAAGAAGCCATTGCCAAAAATCCTGCCCTAAAAGGTCAAGACATTGCCGAAGCCGAACGGGCATGTCGCCTACTCAAAGACAAACCCTTTGCCCTACTCAACTATTTAGAAGGCTCACGCTTCACGCCTGCCAAACGAGACGCTCAAGGCTCACCCTATCAACATTTACTCAAACCCAAAGCAGGCGGATTAACCTTGGCAATTTCTGCCCTTGGGCAACAAATCGACGGCATTTTGGACATGACCATTGTCTATCCTGATTATCCCAACCAGCCCCCTGAATATGGCGACTTATGGAAAGGGAAAATCACCCGTTTGGGCGTTCATATGCAACGATTGGATATTCCCGAGACGTTGTTTGATGCCATCTCAACGGGTACGCACCATAGCGACGAAGCAGTAAAACAAGCCATCTATGCATGGCTCGATGAGATTTGGCAGGACAAAGATGCCCGCATCGGACGAATGTTGGCGGAATTTGAGGCTTGAGTCGTTAAGCCTAGTGCTGGTTGAGTTAAACGGGCGGTTTGGTTAAGATTAGACCATCCATCTGCATGCATTCGAGTGTCCCGTGTCCGCCCAGCCCATTTTATCCGCCTCATCTGTTGCTCGTTCACCTCGTACGCCACCTCCTTCAAAACTGGCATTGCTATACGACATTGCCATTTTAATTCTGATTGTGATTGATTTAACCATGATTGGGATGGATTTGGTGCTGATGAGTAGTTTTGCCCAGACCATCGGTGGCTGGCTTGGCATGACCTCTTGGCTTGAGCAATACGCCTTGCACTGGCACGACCCTGTACGGTTTATTGGCGGATTGATAACGCTATTTTTGGTGGCGGAATTATTGTTGCGTTGGGTGATCGCCATTGTGACCAAACGTTACTTACGCTGGTTCTTTTTTCCGTTTGTACATTGGTATGAGGTGCTCGGCTGTTTTCCGCAACTGCGGGCGTTGCGACTGCTACGAGCGGTGTTTATCGGGCGAAAACTATATCAACTTGGCTATCAAGTGTTGCCCGAGAAATGGATTGAGGCAGGGCGATTTTATTATGCTTTAGTACTAGAAGAGCTGTCCGATCGGGTGATTTTAACCGCGACCGACAATTTGCGTCAGCAGTTTGCGGGTGATGGTACCCAATCTCGTTTGCTTTCCGATACCTTTGAACAAAATCGCCATGCCTTGCAGACCACCCTCGCCACTGTGCTTAGAGCCGAACTGACCCCAAAACTCAAACATTTAGCGAGCGAGCCCATTGCTAGAGAGCTTGCGGTACAAGTTGGGGCGTCGGTACAAGATGCTTTGGCTGACACGCCCGAACTGCGTCGCTACTTGCGGATGATACCCATCGCCGGCAAGATGATTGAGGGTGAATTGCAGACCATCAGCTCGCACATTGGCGAAAACTTGGTCAACTCGCTCACTGCCCGATTGACCGACGGCGGATTTATCGACCCTGTGGTTGAAGCAATTAGTGATACCATCGCCCATGTGGACTTGAGTCATCCCGAGCTTGAAGCCCTAATTGCGACACTGGTGGACGATGGATTGACGGCATTTGAAACGCAAATCAAAATTCAGCAATGGAAGCACAGTGAACACCTTGATTTATAGCCCTTGTATGACTTCGTTTGTGTCTTTGCAAAATTGAATAAATTTGATTTTTAACTTAAATGACATTCTGAATCACAACCCATTTTATAACCACTTAAAACAACCCTGTAGTGACTGTTATGACTCACAATAATGATAAACAAACATTAGACGCTGACACAACCAACGGCAAAAACCCAGAGGATGCTTTGGATAATCATAAAAGCGAATTAAGTGCGTCTGACGTAAAGGCTACCCCAAGCGAGCCAGCGGTTAAGCTATATGGCAAAATGCTGACCTTCTCGCGTCTGAAACTGACCACAAATGATACGGAAACCATCAAAGCCGAACTTGCCAATTTGCTTGGCAATACGTCCAGTCAAATTCCTGTGGTGCTCGACAGTGAGCTTGAGCAGGATTTGCCAGCTTTACTCGATGTCCTTTGGAATCAAGGATTACAGCCGATTGGGGTGGTGTCTGGGGTTAATGACAAGCAAGCCAAGGCAGAGCGACTGGCAATTTTTCCACCTGAAGGCACTCGCATCGAGCGGGTTGAACGAGTGGTGCCAAGGGCAAATGCGACTCGTGATACGAAAAGTACCGCCACCACTGACCAGCCTAGCAACGGACAAATCAACGAACAAAATGCCCTTCTCGACAGACAAGACCGAGTGCACGAGCAACTGCTTCGCTCGGGGCAAAGCATAAACCATGTCGGGGGAGATTTGATTTTAACCCGTAGTGTCAATCAGGGGGCGGAGGTCATTACCGACCACAATTTGCACATTTATGGACGGGCAAAAGGGCGTCTGGTAGCAGGAGCAACAGGGGACAAACACGCCCGCATTTTCTGCCAAGACTTTAATCCATCACTGGTTTCCGTGGCAGGCACCTACTGCCTACAGGGGGACATTCCACCCGAAGTTCTTGGCAAGGCGGTACAAGTGAGTTTTGTTGAGGGTCAGGGTTTGGTGTTTCAATTATTTGGTGGGGACGAAACCTATAGCATCGCTCCGACCCCATAATCAATATCAAATGTTTGTTGACACCTGTTTATTTTTTAGCAGTTATGTTACCCTACCGCCATTTTAAGCCGTATTTTGTTTGAAAAGGTTCAGACATATTTAGGAGAACGCCATCGTGGCAAAAATCGTTGTCATTACTTCTGGTAAAGGCGGGGTGGGCAAAACCACCACCAGTGCCTCATTTGCGACCGGTCTCGCCATGCGGGGCTATAAAACTGTTGTCGTTGATTTCGACGTGGGGTTGCGTAACCTTGATTTGGTCATGGGGTGTGAAAACCGCATCGTTTATGATTTTGTTGACGTGTTGTCAGGCAACGCCCGTTTGTCGCAAGCCTTAGTGAAAGACAAGCAGCTGGATAACCTGTTCATTTTGCCTGCCAGTCAAACTCGGGACAAAGATGCCCTAACCGATGAGGGCGTGTCGGACATCATGGCTCAATTATCACAGCAATTTGACTACATCATCTGCGATTCGCCGGCGGGGATTGAGCGAGGAGCTCAGCTTGCCATGTATCATGCGGATGAAGCCATCATTGTTACTAATCCCGAAATTTCATCGGTTCGGGACTCTGACCGCATCATTGGCATTTTGCAAAGTCGCACCAAAAAGGTGGAAGATGGCGGAGCGGTGCGAGAGCACTTGGTAATTAACCGTTACAACCCTGACCGTGCGGTGGCTGGCGAAATGATGGACATCGATACCATCTCAAACGATATCCTAAAAGTACCCTTGCTAGGCGTAATCCCCGAAAGCAACACGGTTCTCGAAGCGTCGAATCAAGGTCAGCCTGTGATCCATTATGGTCAATCGGTAGCGGGGCAATGTTATGATGACATCGTCGCTCGCTTTTTGGGTGAGCCTCGCCCACTGCGTCATATCGACGTGAAGAAAAAGAGTTTCTTGCAACGCTGGTTTGGGGGTTAATGATGGCTAAAAAAGGATTTTGGAGTCAACTGTTTGGCAATGATACGCCCAAAAAAGGCAGTGCCAATACCGCTACCGAACGGCTAAAAGTCATTGTGGCGAGCGAAAATCGGCTGAACAGCCGGTTGACCAACGACCGCATTGAACGCATGAAGCGGGAAATTTTGGAAGTGGTGAATCGTTATGTGAATGGCGTACAGATTGATGACGTGAACATCAATCACCGCCACGAAGATGATTTGGACGTCTTGGAAATGAATATCAATTTGCCCGACAATCAATTACGTTAATCAATGCTAATTGGCTAATTCTAATTAATGAAGCCATTGGTTAATTTAGTTACTTAAGTTAATTGTCATGACATAAAAAAGCATTTATCGCTATGGATAAGGGCTTTTTTACTGCTCAAGCTTCGATATAAAACTTAGCAAAAACTTAACTGTCCAAATCGATCAAATGGTGAGCCAACGTGTCAATGTCTGGCACAATGTAGCGTATGCCATCAATTTCTACCAACTGAAAAACGTAATCCAGATTTAATTCTGAGTTTTGAGTAGAGGACGCATCGAACTGACTCGCTGAACCCTCATCACTATGAGTGACAGGGGAATTTAACGTGCCATTTGACTGTAATGTTGTATCAGAGGTTGCGTCGCCTTCAATGTCTTTCACGTCCGAAATTCGCACTTGAATGCTCGTCAATTTCCCCTGTGTCAATAAGCCGACTCGCTGCACCTCGTTGGTGCCTTCGACCACCACGACTATGTCAGGGGTGACCGTTCTGGGTAACAGCTGATACACCATGACCTCCTGAGTGCGATTGTCATGAGCAGGGTCTTGCCACAGGTATGTCCAAATATGCTCGCTGAATTCATCTACTGCCAAAATCAGGCGGGTGGGCAACAACCAATCGGGTTGACCTATCGCAGGGATAACCGTCAACTCTAGCAGTCCATTTTCCACCGTCAATAAGCTGACCGCCTCGAACTCATGTTTTTGTATTTTCTTCATGCGATTGCCTTATTTAGTGTCCTGTTAATACCTTCTTTCCACTTATTCTGACTTTCAATGCTCGCAAATCATTCGTTATTTTCCGATTGCATTTTTGACTCCACATATTCGACCAGCTTATCTGCCAAAGCTTCGGGGGTGCCAATAAAATCTACTTTACCCGTATCAATCATGGCTTGAGGTTGACTTTCACACGCACTGCTTTTGGGATCTTGCACCCATATCAAGCTTTGGTTGTCGGCAATGGCATCTAAGTGTTGTACGCCGTCTTGCCCCATGCCCGAAAAAATGATGCTGATGAGTGCATTGCCGTCCGCATCACTGGCATTTTTTTGCATTTCTGCAATGCAAGGTTTGTACTCGGCTTCCCAGTCTTCATTCGTCAAAATCACCCGCCCCGTCGAATCGCAAACCACCTTTTGAGCGATAGGGGCAATAAGACAATAGCCTGATTGCATGGGCTGGGTGGTTGAGATAACTTGACATTTCCAACTGTTGTGACGGTTCAAAATGCGAGGCAGGGTATGAATCATACTGCCATTAAAGTGATGTGCCAGCAAAATGGTAATCGGTAAATCAGTTGGCAAATTATCCAAAAACTCTTTGACTGCCGAAGGTCCACCCATCGAAGCCCCTAAAAACACCACAAATTGCCAAGGGGTTGCCGTATCTTTGTAAATGTTATTTACTACTAATTGTGGCATGTCCAGCATATTTGCAAGCTTGCGTCTAAGCTTACGTTGCCATTTGGCATATAAGTGGGTTTCATTCAGATATGGGGCTTTATTAAAGCCAACCAACAACGCATTATTATCTTCTTTGTGCTGTTTGCTGATGACTTTATGCTGACTTAATTTCTGATAAAGTGTGTCGTCAAACTGACTGTCAACGAGCCAAACATCAATCGCTTCTTCAAAGTGCTTATCTTTGATTTCATGTGGGGCGATACAGTCAAGCATTTTAAAGCCAAGATTAGCTACCGTGTCCCCAAAAGCCAGCCGTTGTTGCTGGGTTTCGGCAATGACCATAACTTGAATATCACTGGGTCGCCGTGACACACTCGCACTCGCATTTTGGCGATCGTTGCTCGTATTTCTATCTTCTAATTGACTGCTATCTGATGGATCATCACTCATTTTTTGGCTTATATCCTTATACATCATTCCATCACCTTTATTAGATTGTGCCACTGCCCTCTCCCATCGTCGTATCCGTGAGGCTTTGTATGGTACTTATCAATTGGGCCTCTTGGAATGGTTTGCCCATATACTCGTTTACGCCAATTTCCATCGCTCGTTCTCGATGTTTGTCCCCTGTCCGTGAGGTAATCATGATGATAGGTAAGTCTTTTAATTCACTATCACGGCGAATGGTAGAGGCAACTTCAAAGCCATCCATACGCGGCATTTCAATATCAAGCAGCATCACATCTGGTCTAAAGTCTTGTAAAATCTCGAGAGCATCTGCACCGTCTCGTGCGGTGTGAGCATCATAACCCTGTCTTTCAAGCAGACGAGAGGTTACTTTACGAACCGTGACAGAGTCATCCACAATGAGCACTGAGGTACGACCACTGCTCACTGCTGTGTCTTGCTTCGCTTGTTTCTCAATCACCGAACGGGCTGGGGCATTGCGTAGAAGAGCGAGCATGTCCAAAATCAGCATGACCGAGCCATCACCCATGATGGTTGCAGATGAAATCCCCGAGATATGCGACAATTGGCGACCTAGTGGTTTAACCACAACCTCAATCCGTGAGCCTGCCACTTCATCGACCTGAATGGCAAGGTTTTGTCCCGTTTGATTCTTAACAATAATCACAGGCAAACTCAAATTGGTGTTCACTGCCAACTGGTTGAGTGTCGTGCCTGTCAGCATCTCGTTGAGATAACGCAATCGATAAGGTGTGCCGCCGATGTCAAACGTTGGCTCGCTCGACTGATAATATGCCAACAGTGCCTCAGGGTTCACCCGCTCAACACGGTCAATCTGCACCAAAGGAATGGCGTAATAACGGTCAGCCACTCGCACAACGAGAGCATCGGACACCGCCACCGTTAATGGGACACGGATTGAGAACACTGAACCCTGATTCGGTGTTGAATCGACCGATACTGTACCACCCAGCTGTCGTACTTCGCTCAGCACCACATCCATACCCACGCCACGCCCCGAAATCTGCGTCACTTTATTGGTGGTGGTCAAACCAGCGTTAAAGATGTACTGCATCACGTCAAGGTCGCTAAGCGATGTGTCATTGGCATCAATCAAACCTTGCTTGATGGCTTTAGCCCGCACGGCGTCGACGTTAATACCACTGCCATCGTCGCTTAAACGAATGACAACCTCACTGCCTTCCCGAGTCACTGACAACACGATGCGTCCTGTGCGAGGTTTGTCCAACGCCTCACGCTCATCGGGGGTTTCGATCCCGTGGTCTACGGCGTTTCTTAGCATGTGCTCAAGGGGGGAAGTAATCCGCTCGAGAATGGTTCTATCCATCTCATCATCAGCGTTAGTAACGACCAATTCGACTGACTTGCCAAGCTCGTTTGCCGTCTGCCTAACGATACGTTGCAAACGTGGGGTCAGACGGGTGAAAGGCACCATCCGTGAATTCATCAAGCCGTCTTGCAACTCGGCTTGCGTACGAGACAATTGCAACAACAGGTTTTCTGCATCTCGAGTTTTGTCAAGCATCGTGGCTTTAATGTCCAGCAAATCCGACGCAGACTCAGATAACGATTTAGACAATTGGTTTAACGATGAGTATTGATCCATCTCCAGCGGGTCAAACCCTGCGGTGTCTAGCAGTTCAGCTTCGTCGATTTGCGACAAGATCTGTGCCTCAAGCTCACCGTCCATACGTCTAAGCTGATCAGCAAGACGCTGAACGGTCATGCCCATCTCGTCGATGGTCTGATTCAGGCTCGTGACGCTCATGTCGATACGGGCTCGGTTAATCGCCGACTCGCCCGACAAGTTAATCATCTGCTCCATCATATTAGATGACACCCGAATCATCTCACCACTGACACCAGCTGCTTCTTCGCTAAACTGAGCATGCATGCGAGTGGGTGGCAACTCCGAAATGTCACGACGCCCAAGACGCTCATCTTTAGTTGACTCAAACCGATCAATCGCATCTCGATAGGATTGTAGCGATTCAGTGGGCAAGGTTTGCAGAGTATCAGGCTTACGGCTAAACTTTTGCAGTGCTTGAATGAGTTCGTTTGGCGTCGGCGGATTGAGTCCTTTTTGTAGCAAATACACGCCATCTGCCATCCAGTCGTGACTGTTTGCGAGCAACTCACTAACCAAACGTGTGGCAGGGCGGCGACGGGTTGCCAAGTCCTCGTAAACGGTTTCCATATGGTGAGCCAAATCCGCAAGACCATTTGCTCCAACCATGCGAGCTCCACCCTTCATGGTATGCAGCTCCCGCTGCAATTCTTGCAGGGTAGCAATGTCACTGGTATTACTGCGGAAAGTTTGCAAGTGTGTTGCCCCGCTGTCTACCAATTCTACTGCCTCCTCTAAAAACACATCGAGGATATCGGCGTCTGGCGGATTGCCTGCCCACGACTGAGCTAATAGTTCATTATGCTCACGTTCAATCCGCTGTGCTTCGCTCAGTTTGGCATCATCGACCACATCGGCATTGGCGTCGTCAGTCGCATTATTATCAACATCATTATCGGAACGATTCGCATCTTGAGTTATGTCTTTATCGCTATCTGTAGAAGGTGCAGAGACCACAGGTATCTTTAACTGCAATGCTTCAGGAATGGTCTTGGTGTGTGCCAATACTTGCAACTGCTCCACCATGTCAGTAGCAAAATACGACTGCCCATGTGTCACGACATAGTCAATCTGTGCCGACAACACATCTTGTACCTGTTGCATGAGACTGACCCAATCACTGGTCGGCTCGACTTTTCCTTCAACAAAGTTTTCATAGATGGTTTCGGCTTCGTGCGTGAGGTCACCAATACTGCTGATGCCTGCCATACGAGCCCCACCTTTAATGGTATGCAAATGGCGTTGCAATACTTTGAGTGTCGACATATCGCTTGGATTTGACGACCAGGCACTAAAGCTGTTGACAATGTCTGCATCAACCTCTTGGGCTTCTTCTAAAAAAATCGCCAATAATTCAGGGTCAGTGTCGATGGTTTCAAATTCGGCACGCACGCTAACGACAGAGGAACGCTGTATTTCGTTTCGATTATTTATCTTATCGCTTGACTGAACACTGGTTTGCTCATTGTCTTGTTGGGGCACTGGACTAGCAGCTGGCTCGGCGATACCATGTAAATCAGCAATAACCTGCTCATCCACTTGAGAGGTCATGCCGCCTGCTATCGCGTCGAGTACAAAGGTCAACTGTTCATGACCTGCTAGCAAGGCAGAGATAATGGCATCTTGCTGATCAGAAACCTGCATGATGCTCAGCTCGCTGACAATATGCTGATAAACTCCCTGCAACGCTGTCAAAATAGTGTCAAACTTGGCTACCAAGCTTTGATGCGACGTGGCAAAATCACTGACTCGGTTAAGCAAAATACCCGCTTGTGCAGACATGGTATTGGCATAATCTGCCACTTGCTTGGTATCGGCATGACTGAGTTGACCCTCAAGCTCCCATTCGCCATCGAGTAATTCATCCACACCCTCCGCCATCAAATCGGCGACAGTCAGCTGCTCACTCTCGCCCTGCCCTTCTTGCACCAGCAGCGACTTGATTTGCTCAACGTCCTGCTCATAAGCTGCGAAATCAGCGTTATGGTTGATTTGCAGGTCTTCTAAATAAGATTGCATCACTTGGGCACTTTGAGCCACCGCCTCAAGATGATTGGGCTGCATTGGCTCATCGGTATGTTGTAATTGCTCTAAGTTTTGCTCAAGTGTGGCAGTCAATTCGGTCATAAGACTGAGCTCTTGACTTGCCGAAGCCCCACGTAAAGTATGAAATGCTCTGACTAAATCATCATTGACGGCAATGTCATCGGATGTGTCTTCGGCTGAAGCAACAAAGGATTGAATTTGCTCAACCAATTCTTCTGCCTCTTCGACAAAGACTTGTTCCAATTCATCCATTGGCTCTAAGTTTGGCTGCTCATTGCCAGAAGTGTCTACTCTAGTGCTTGAGTCAATTTCGCCAGTCGATTCAAATCGGTCAGCCTCCAGTGAATCATCACCATCAGCGTCCGCCACATTTGTTGTAGCATGTTCTCGCCCTACAGATTGAGCAAGGTTTTGGGTTTCACTTTGTGTTGCATTTTGTTGAGTGGCTAGGTTTTTGACGTCACGATAATCGAAAGCTTCGCCGTGATTCTTGCTATAGGCATTTGCGGTGGCAATCCATAGTGGTAACTTATCAGGATAATCGCTTGAGCCTTTCTCAAACGTACCGACCAAATTTGGATAGGCTGCCACCACATCTCCCACTAAAGCTTGCAAACCCTTGGACGGAGCAATAGTGTTATCCAATACACGGTTGAGCATATTTTCAACCGCCCACGCCAGCTCTGCCGATGTATTCGCACCCACCATACGCCCTGAGCCTTTTAAGGTGTGAAAGCCTCGACGCACTTCGGTTAAGGCATCCACGTCAGCTAGGTCTTGTTGCCACAGTTTGACCTGCGGGGTAATGGTCTCTAACACTTCGCCCGCCTCTTCGATGAAAATTTCTTTAATATCTTCATCGGCATCTTCTGCATCAGCGGGCAAATCTATTTCTGACATGAATGGCTCAAGCACCGCAGGCAATGCTGCCACGCCAGCACCTCTTGTACTGGTTTCCTCTATAAATCAATCCCACACTTGTGTTTGCAATTCATCCACTGATTCATCATCAATAATTGCATCATCTATAATCGCGTCGGTAACAGGCTGGTTGGCAGGTTCTACCACCGTGACATCCGTACCTTCTTCATTACTGGCAAAAGTCAAGCCATAATCAATGTCCCGACCTTTTTGTAAGTTTTGAGCTTTTAGAACGGTGATGGCAGGGTCAACTGATGGGGGCTGATTGTTTGCAAAATCATTCACCAATGTGGGAATGATGGCTTTGGTATCCATGATAAACTGTACCAACTCATCGGTAACGGACAACGTACCATCCAATACTCGGTTGAGCAGATTTTCGACTGCCCATGCCAGTTCGCCCGCACTAAACGCTCCCACCATGCGACCTGAGCCTTTTAGGGTGTGGAAGCCTCGGCGAATTTCGGTCAGTGGGTCAAAGTTATGGGGATCAGCTTGCCAGTTAGGCAATTCGGCATCCAAAACGGTCAAGACCTCATCCGCTTCTTCGATGAAGATTTCACGAATGTCTTCATCCATGCCAAAATCGTCGTCTTTGAGGGCTTCACGAGCTTCCATTAACTCAGGACTGGATTGAAGACCAACTGCACTGGTCACTTCCTCAACGTCCGCTGATGCTTCCAAACCATCCGTATCGGCAAATTCTGTGACGGTATCATCGACAATGACCACGCCCGCTTGTGTCGGGGAGGCACCTTCCCTCGTGTCGTCGGCTATGTCATCCGTCACTGGCGAATCAGCATCAGGCTCAATCTCGCCTGCGTCGTCATAACGCACCGCATTCGTCTGGGGTTTGTCCCGCTCATCCATATCAGCAAGTGACTGCACCAAAAGCTCCGGGTCTTCGATGAGGGCTACCAAATGTTGCTCGGCTTGCTCCAAGCTCGACTTCACCTCATCTAACAAATCATCACTAAGCGTTTGCTGAGCCAAATAATCCATAAATAGCTCAAACTTCGCCAATAAATCAGTGATGGCATCGGCAACTGCCCACGTAATATGCGTATGCTCACTAGCAACCAATTGCGAGAATATCGCTCCTGTTCGATTGGTGATATCGACCACATCACTCATGCCCATCTCAGCAAAAACACTCGATAAAGTAGCAAACTCTTCGCTGCGATTTAGCAATTGACTGTCATGCTGATACAAAAAGCCACTAAAGGCTTGCTTAATATCCTCAATGGCGATACGAGCCTTGCGAATGGATTGTGGGTCAAGATCTTGGGCGTCTTTGTCCGTATCTGATGTTTTTGCGGCTGACGTTTGACCAATCTGGCTGTCGATGGTTTGATGCGAGGCAAAAAGCAATCCATACACATCTTGCAATTGACGCTCGATTTGCCAACGCATCTGCTCGAATACCTCTTCGGATTCACCGGCATATTCCAAATCGGCAAGCACTTGATTCAATGGTTCTTCAAAGCGGTGCCACCCTCGACGCAACAGCTGTGACTTAATGCGTTTGAGCGATGTTATCAATTGCTTGGGCGAATCATCCAGCTTAAAAATTAGCTTCTCAAGCTCGGACAATACTCTAGGGAAAAACACTCGGTTTTGGTCGATGCCTTGAGCGATGGCATTTAAGGTGAATGTTGCGTTTTCGCTCGGTTCAGCAAGGGCTTGCAATTGCAAATATACTTCGATGATGAGTGCCGAATCCTGTTGTGCGTCATCCTGTTGAGCTCGGATTCGAGTATCTAACTGGCTAAGCAGATAAGCATAAGCTGAAGGTTTTGGACGCTCTGTCCGTTCCATGCTTTCAAGCCAAAGCTCAACCAAGTACCACAGGTTAGCTGTATGCTTTTGCTGAGATGCCAAGGCATGTTGCTTGAGATATTGAGCCACTTGCCCCATCCGCTCAAGGCTTTGTGCATCATTTTGTTGACTAAGCAACAATGATTGAATACCCACTCGCCATGCTTTTGACAACAATTGACGCTGGGCGACGGATAACACTTGATAATCGCTCGCATCTGCATCGGGCAAATTAATATAGTCTTCTAACCGAGAAATCTCAGCTTGCTCTGACGCTACTACATTAGCGTTTTCAAAATTGTCGAACTGACTGTCTTTGTCAATTGTTTGACCCACATTGCTAGAAGTGGTGCCAGCGACCTCGTTTCCATCATGATCTGTCACGTCACGGTCAGCAAAGTCCACGCCTGCTGTTTGTTGGGTTTCCCCATCTTGCATAGATGATGGGCTGATCTGCCCTTTTGATAAGAACTCGATTGCTCCATGTGACTGTAATACTTGGGTCAGATAATTATACCGATTGATTAATAATTGCTCATGGCATCGCCCTGTTTCAACATAATTATTTAACTCATGCCCAATAAGCTGGCTGGCATACAAGCCTTTTTGCGAGTAGATTTCCGGCAGTTGATCGGCATTGACAGCATTTAGAATGGCTTCAATACAGTAAGCAAGATCGGCAAATGGATTTAGGTTTGCCACCTTCATCACGCCCGCAAGCTCACGGTAGCTTTGGGCAATTTGGGTGAGCGGTGCTTGTGCTTCAGCTATTAGTTCACTGTGAAGCTTGGATAGTTGGGCTTCGAGCAATGGCAATAACCATTCCGTAGTCACCAAAGTATTGGGCTGATTCATCATGACACTGTCCTATTTGTTATCTGTCTAATATCTGATTGCCAAATTGTCCGTTTTATTAAGTCGATTGTTTAAATTGTTTAATCAGCAATTTGCTATGTGATTTCTGACACTTTACGCCACGCCGTAACTTGTTTTTGCTTAACTGGTTGCATGCAAGGATGATGCCAAAGGCTTGCCTCACCAGGGGCAACAACCAGCAAACCTCCAATTTTAAGACGGCGAGCTAAATGATTGAGTATGTCCCTTTGATCAAACTGTCTAAAATAAATTAACACATTTTGGCACACGACGGCATCCAGTGCTTCCAACTCAGGATAGTTCGCCAAACCTTTTTCAAACTCAAACAAGTTGTGTTGAAAAAAAGTCACTCTCTCATGGATAGGTGCAATGGGTGTCCATGTTTTTTGCCGATTTAAAACCTCATGCATTGACGCATTTGGCTTCACTTCGTTAAGGTTGAACTCGGTGTCGTCCTGCAAATAAGCATGATATTTTTTTGGCACTTCATATTGATTTGCAGATTGGTAAATGCCGACTTGAGCGTGTTTCAATGCCGTTTGGCTGACATCTGAGCCCCAAATCACAAATTCTTGCGAGTTAGAATAAGGCTTAGACATGTCATCAATGTGTGGTGCGTCGATGCTGCTTTGCGAAGCAAGGTTTTTTAAGTCATTATTTTTGCGTAACTGTTTTTGCCACTGATGATAAAGCACCAAACCAATCGACCATGTTTCTTGTCCATAAGAACATCCGACGCTCCATACTTTATAGCTATCTTGCGACTCATCACTGCTCTGCAAATAGTCAGTAAACTGCTTGGCAAGAAGCGTCAACGTTGAGGGATGTCGAAAAAATCGGCTTTGTGGAATGAGAATGGCATCAATGACTTGCTGGGCTAGTCGATTGTCTAAAGAGGCTCGGTAAAGTAATTCTGATTGCGTGATGTTTTCTTGCTTGGACAAACGATTGATGGTATGCACCACCCAATCATCTTGCCTATCAGGCAATACGAAACCCACTTTGCTTTCTATAAAAGCCTGCCACTGTTCGAACATCTCAGGATTGGGGAACTGCATGGCAGGATCACGTCTTTTCGCTGGTAGATTAGATTTCGCTTAACATCACATCGTCTTCTTCATCGTCAAGCTTAAAGTCAGATACCGACTCTTTAAGGGCGGCTGCCATTTCATTGAGCTGTCCTACTGAACGGGCAGTGGCAAGCGTACCTGATGAGGTTTGCGAGGTAATGTCTTGAATCACGTTCATGGTCTTAGAAATATGACCCGCAGACGAGGCCTGCTGCTGGGCAGCGTTTGAAATGTTTTCAATCAGATCAGCAAGATTGTTAGATACTGCCTGAACTTCTTCTAGTGCTTCACCAGCATCTTTGGCAAGGTTGGCACCACGGACAACCTCAGCGGTGGTGGTTTCCATTGAGCTTACCGCTTCATTGGTATCCGCCTGAATGGTTTTAACTAGGGTTTCAATCTGTTTGGTGGCGTTGGCTGAGCGTTCTGCTAGGCGTTGTACCTCATCGGCAACCACCGCAAAGCCTCGACCTGCTTCCCCTGCCATCGATGCCTGAATGGCGGCGTTCAATGCCAGTACGTTAGTCTGATCAGCAATGTCATTAATCAAACCAATGATATCTCCAATTTCCTGTGACGATTCACCCAGACGCTTAATCCGCTTTGAAGTTTCTTGAATCTGCTCACGGATGGTATTCATCCCTTCAATGGTACGTTGTACAACATCTGCCCCGTTATGAGCAATGGCAACCGACCGCTGGGCAACCGAGGCAGACTCTGCCGCATTCGACGATACTTGGTCAATCGACACTGCCATCTCATTAATGGCCGCCGACACGCCCGCAATTTCTTGTGCCTGATGCTCTGAGGCTTCGGCAAGCTCAACAGCTGTCATCTGAGTTTGTTCAGAAGATTGTGCCACTCGCACCGCGGTGGTGTTAATTGCCAATACCAGTTGTCTAAGTTGGTCAATCGCAAAGTTCACCGAATCAGCAATCGCCCCAGTGAAGTCCTCCGATACGGTTGCATTGACCGTCAAATCCCCTTCTGCCAGATCGCCGAGCTCATCAAGCAGACGCAAAATTGCCATCTGGTTACGCTCGTTTTCTTCTTGAATTTTTCGCGCCCTATCGGACTCGACCTCCATGTCCTGACGCTGACGTAAAGTCTCTTTTTCAATGAGCAATCTTTCATTTCGACCACGCACCTTATTGAGCTGGTACAAGGCATATGCTGCCATAGCTAAAGCAAGAATCAGTAAGATGACAGGCACGTTAATGTTGCCAAAAACACCCCCCAACTGTTGGCTGGCTTGCTCAGTAACCAAACCGCTTAATCGGTTAATCATATAAAACAGATAACCGAGCAATACGATTGCTAAAAATCCACACAAGTAAAGCAGGTATGTCCATGTTTTTTGTGGATTATTTGAGCTGGTAGTCGTGCGACGAGGGGTCGTAGCCGTTGCATCACTCATGAAATGTCCTTAAATTTTTAAATCGTCTTATTAATGGCGGTTTTATTGGTTTTGCACTATCTGACAAACCTTGCTTAATACACTTTTTTTGGAACAACTACTTTGAGAGTCGCTTATTAACTAGATGGCAGCCTCTAAATAGCGATTATCTTCCGTCAGCAGGCTGGGCATAAATACCAACCAAGACTGTCCATCTTTTTCAAATCTACCATGATTGTAGGGTAAGAATGGGGAGTCATCTGTCAAGGACTCAGCCACATAGTCATCTCTATCAAACTGCTGAATGCCCAGCACCCGATCCACCAAAAAACCAGACAACAATTCAGGCTGATCAATCACCATCACTTTACGTTGGTTAATCCGTACAGCAGGAGCACTAAGCGACAAAAATGTAGTCAGATCGGTCAATGGCAACAGGCGACCACGCACATTCGCCACCCCAATCAGCCAAGGCTTTGATAGTGGCACTGGGGTCACGGCACTGGGCATCGCAAGCACCTCGCTGACCTCACCCATTGGGGCGACAAATCGCTCGCCACCAAGCTCAAATGCCACGCCCACCCACTGGGCATTATCTCGGCTACGTCGTCCCGACTGGCGGGCTTGAGCCAAGTCGGCTAAGCGAAGTAGTTCAATGAATCCTCTGGCCGCCACAAGCGTTACTCCATCACTGAGCGAATGGCATCGAGCAGTTCTGGCTCAGTCACAGGCTTAGTCAAATAGGCTTTCGCCCCTTGACGTTTGCCCCATACTCGATCGGTCTCTTGGTTTTTGGTGCTCACAATCACCACTGGAATGTGGCTGGTTTCTTTACCCTTAGCAATTTTGCGGGTTGCCTGAAAGCCGTTCATCTCTGGCATGACAATGTCCATCAAGACCACATCCGGCTGCTCATCAATCGCCAGCTGGCAACCGAGCTCACCATTGTTTGCCTCAATAATCTCAAAATCGTGCTTGCTGAGTAATTCACGAAACTTTGCCATTTCTGACGGGGAATCATCCACCACTAAAACTTTGGTCATGGCTATTCTCTTTTTTAGTTATCTTTAACTGTTTGCAGTAAACTATTGTTATTTTTCATTTAGTTTAAGGGATATCTAACAAAAAATTTCAAACCTTATCAAAAGCTTAGATAAATTTTGATGCTAATCCAACCACTTAAGACTAAATCTTTATGACTGATATTGCTTAATCGCATCAAACAGCTCATCTTTACTAAAAGGTTTGGTTAAATACTCATCTGAACCCACGATGCGACCTCGAGCTTTGTCAAACAAACCATCTTTTGATGACAGCATGATGACGGGCTTTTGAGCGTAATCGGGATTGTTTTTGATAAGGGCACAGGTTTGATAGCCATCCAAACGGGGCATCATGATGTCCACAAAAATAATGTCGGGATTACTCTCCGCAATTTTTGCGAGGGCATCAAAACCATCAACGGCAGTAATCACTTCACAGCCTGCCTTTTGCAACAAAGTTTCGGCAGTACGGCGAATGGTTTTGGAATCATCAATCACCATCACTTTTAGACCGTCAAAATTGGTGTCCATGCGTATTTTCCTGTTATCAATTTATAAAATATGAATAAGCGGTTGGGTAAAAATATCGGTCAAACTAAAAGCCAAAGCACTACAAAATCATTCATTAATACGAGACTTTGCAATGCACAAAAACAGGCAATAGGGCTATCGCCAAATTTTGTTTAATTTTAACACGTCTGCTTTCCTAAACTCATTTACCTGCGTAAAATAATCTTTGAGCTCATGAGCAATCTGCCAAATTGTTACCCGATTGCGACTTAAAAGTTTATATTGTTGCCATTTTTAGCATAAATTTAGCGTTTTTGCTAGCCAATTCGCTTGCTGAGAGTCAAATTTCGTGATGATTATTTACACTGTCACCAGCCTCCTAAAGATGACCATGCTACGTAACACGCTGTTTGTATGGGCTTCTGTGTGGCTATTTGCTTGTACGATCTTGCTAAGTGCCTGCGACTCACAGCACACCGAAACATACGTCGTATCTGATGCCTCGCCCGACTTAGTCCTAATCAATAAAAATCACGTCATTACCAGCAATCCTGAGCGTTACCAACCCAGTTACAACCTCGATGGGCATTTGATGCCAAGCGACTACCACAGTGTGCTATCCCCTTACCGAGGATACGACCTTAAGGTTTTGGTCAAAAAAGGGGATTGGGTAGAAAAAGGTCAGCCTATGATGACTATGCAGGCTCGCCTACCCATTGCCGAAGCCCAATATCGCTATTACGATAACATTGGTATTGAGATTGTCTCTAGTCATCACTCAGCCTCGACCACAACATCAAAATCACTCGTGCCCTCCTATCCCAAAGATGCCCAATCTGAAAATAACGAGAGTGTGGTGAGCAATATTGAAAACGAGGTGGAAGACGTTGCCGATGCGGTGTCCGAGATTAGTGAAGATATTTTAGTCGAAAGTGGCTTGGCGAATGACGACAGTCCTAACGCTCAAGCTGACTCCGATGCCAAACATCCACAAAATTTGTCCGATGATGACAACTTACGCAGTAAAAAGGATGAAAATGACAATAAAGATAAAGCCAACGATACCAATGAGAATAAATTAAGCGATGACAACACCCATTATGAACTCCGTCCCGACGCCCCTCGCTCCATTCCTAGCGATGCTCTCGTAAACGACGGGATGAATGATGGTCATGCTGAGCCAAATCGTCACAATGATGATTCATCGACTGACTCTTTAAAAACCAACCGTCCGCAGAGTGTCTTAACCACTCTCACCTTTTATGCTCCGCATGATGGGCAAGTATTTTATTTGGCAGATGGATTGGCAAGGCAGGGCGGCAATGTGCCAAAAGATGCCCGCCTTGCCATGATTGGCGACCCCTCGACGTTACAACTGGTGGGTAAACTGCCCATTTCTGCTGAAAAAAACTTATCCATCGGACAAGCGGTGACGTTTACGATACGCAGTTTGGCTGACCCAATCGATTCAAGTGCTGGTAAGTTTGGCGGACAAATCAGCAAAATCACGACGGACAAAGACCCCTCGACTGGTCATCCTTGGGTGTGGATAGAAGCCCCAATTTTGGCACGAGAAAATAGCGAGGCATTGTCGGTAGGTATGCCAGCTCGTTTAAGCATCGATTATGGGCAAATCAACCTTGGCGTGCGACTGCCGAAAGATGCCATATTTCAGACCGACTTAAGCTCGCTTGACAATCAGCATACCCGACCCGTTAGCCCGATTGAAGGCTTTGTATGGGTGATTGGCTATGACAGAAGGTTGCACTACACGCCTGTTCAAGTGGTGGAATACTTCCCCAAGACCGACCGTTATTTGGTAGCGGGTATCAACAATGACAGCCTCGTGGTCGAACTGAACTTACCCATCAACAGTGATGGCAGACAAGTAAAGTTGGACTGATGATTTATTAATCAGACTAATTAACGCAGGCAATTGCGAGGCTTGTGCAATTCATCTGTAAGACCCCAGTAAGCCCGTAACAATTTATGTCTTGTTTAGCAAGCGGATGATTGGGCATGATAACTGTTGAATTAAACAAGTATCAAATATCGACTAAATAGAGCATCTATTATGAGTAAACAAATTTTATTGATTGAAGACGACCCCGATTTAGCAGAGTTAATCAGCGACTATTTAAGCATGAACTATTATGAGGTGCATCATGCTCCGACAGGACAAGATGGTCTGGACATGCTCGATGCCAAAGAACGGGCGATTGACTTAATCATTTTGGATTTGATGCTTCCTGACATGGATGGGATGCAGGTCTGCCAAAACATTCGAAGCAGTAAAAACAGCCACATTAATAAAGTGCCGATTGTGATGCTGACTGCCAAAGGCGACACCACTGACCGTGTGCTTGGGCTAGAAATGGGGGCAGATGACTACCTTGCCAAGCCATTTGAACCGCGTGAACTGCTGGCTCGCATTCGGGCGGTGCTCCGTCGGCATGAACAGCCAAACCAGCCCGATGGCGATTTAGACTGCCTGACCTTCGGACGTTTAAATGTCTATCCGGACAGCCATGAAGTGACGATTGATGATGAGCCTGTCCGCCTCACCACCCACCAATTCCAGCTATTACATTATTTCGCCACGCACGCTGGTAAAGTGCTAAACCGTGAGCAGTTATGGCAAGCCATGCCCAATGACGACAGCTCGGACAACATTGACCGGGCTATCGACGTACATATTTCTCGCTTGCGTGCCTTGATCGAGGACAACCCTCGCCAACCCAAACGCATCATCACCGTGCGAGGCGTCGGCTATCAGTTTGCTACCGATCAGGTTTAGGGGATTTAAAGACGAGCGATATGCTTATGACCCTGTCACCAAGTCATTGACTATAGGTGGACAAGTTTATCGTTTAGGCGAGGTTATTTCGGGTGCTGGCACCCTCTATGCAATAGATAAAAGTAGGCAACCAAGTAATTTTTCTCGCTATGCTCTGAATGATAGTTGTCTGACTGATGAGATACTGGTGTTTTATGGAGGTTTTGAAAAATCCAAATGGTGAATTAATCAACCTCGCTCACGGCTGCCCAAAATTTCAAATATCAGTCTATTAAGTCTTGCCATAAATCACCTTTTTGCCCGTTTTTAAGCCCGAAATTAAATCGCTGATGTGGTGAATATCGAGATTTTGCTGAGCACGGGTACACGCCACATATAATAACCGCAATTCTTCAGGGCTGATTTTTACGCCATGCGTGGTCACGTCATAATAAAAATCATCATCGAGTTGCACCCGTGACCATTCCAAGCCTTTGGATTTATGGGCGGTCGAAATCACATAGTCGGCATCTCTCGGGTCGCTCAAACTATTCACCGCTTGCTTGAGCACATCCGTGCCGTGATCGTCGACGAGCTTAACCATCGTTTTTAGGTCACTGCCCTCGCCCGTTTCCGAATAGTCCTGCACATCGCCCCAATTATAAAAGTAAGCCAGTTCGGGCACGCCATACGCAGGCTTGCCTGCTTTCAAGTTTTCGGCAGCGGTGCAAAACTTAAGTAGCCGATCACTATCGGCTTGCAATGCCACTTTATGCCCATTTTTTAAGCCTGCCAGTAGCCTGAGCATGGCAGACGCATTGGTGCGACATAAAATCGCATCCTTGTTGCCATTCACCAACGACTTGGCTGTGCCCGAGCGCTTATCAGGATTGCCTTTAAGCGGAATGTCCTCTTGCAAAGCATTAAGCAACACGTTTGCCACATCGGCAATCGGCTCACCAAAACGAAACGATTGGGTTAATAGCGTTTGGGGTAAGGGCAGTTTTTTCATAGCATTCACTGCCCCTCG
>JAAXIL010000112.1:2884-17685 GCA_012270355.1 Psychrobacter sp. | reverse complement strand
ATCATTAATTAAATCATTCTTCTCATCGTCAATATGTTATAAAATTCGATACGATTTGTTTTGCCTGTTTTTCGTTTTGTGCAATTTTTTCATGGCATTCACTGCCCCTCGCCACTCATAAATCTGCTGATGAGCATCGCCTACGTAAATCACTTGACGTGGTTGCTGGGTCAAAATGCCCATCATGAGCGGGTCAGCATCTTGAGCTTCATCAAACAAAATGAAGTCGGCAGGTATGAGTGGTTTTGATAATGCCCAAAGCTTTAGATAAATGTCATGTCCAATGCCCGCAGGATGTCGAGGGTCGATGGACTGCAACCACCGCTGTTCGACAGCAGGATATAGGCGTTCCCGAAGCTGTTCGGCATCGGACTCTTTGAGCCACTCGGGAAATTGCAAATGACGGGGGGCAGGATAGCTGGCATGGGTGCTACAAAAATGGCTCACCGCATCGCTAACAAAACGAGCTTGGCGAGCGGGCGAAAAGGTGACAAATTTGCTCGCCCCTTCCATTTGCCGACGCACTTGCACAGGTTGTAGCCCCAAGTCGTCGCCCAAACGCTTGGGGGAAAACCTGGGCAAGGACAATTTAGCCGTGATATCTCGGGGCACATGCCGATATGCCAGTGAGTGAAAGGTACGGCAATCGACGTGCGAGGGGAATTTCTGTTGTGCCTCTACGGCAATCGCTTTGTTAAATGCCAAATACAATCCTCGCCCTCGCAAACGCTCGCCAATCAGCTTAAGCGTTGTCGTCTTGCCTGCTCCCGCATACGCCACCACCTTAAACGACTGGCGGTCAAGTGCCATGTTCAGGGCAGATAATTGCTCATCAGTGGGTTTCGCCATATAGGCAGGCATATCGGTCGTGGACGCAGGGAGCATAACTTTCCTAAAACAGGCGGAAATGAGCGGGGCTAAAAAAAGCCACTGACTCATCAATGGCTCTGTATTCTGAATAATAGTAGGGATGAATTATAGCAAATTATAGGGTCTGATAAACTTTCACCACGCAAGGATACATTTTGCAAGCGTTTAAACCTATAACAGCTTTCGTGCTAAAACTGGCTAAATTCGACTTATCCTGCGTTAGTGAGCTTGCCAATATCCAGATATTGCCTGTACTCATTACCTTGATTAAGACAAATTTATCAGCGTTTTAGCTTCGAAGATGAATGTTCAACAGACCCTAGCCTACTTGCTCGGTTGGGATAGACGGTTTGGGCTTGACAAACATCCCTGCCATAAATAAACCCAACTCAAACAATAGCATCATGGGCAAAGCAAGCATGAACATCGACGGCACATCGGGCGGGGACATCACGCCCGCCACCGCAAAACAGCCTACAATCACGTAGCGTCGTTTGTCCTTAAGCGAGTCAATCGATACCACTCCTGAAGTAACGAGAACGAATACCACAACGGGAATTTCAAATGCAAGCCCAAATGCCATCAACATTTTGGTAGCGAATTGCAGATAGTCTTTCATATCGGGCATAGACACGACTGTAGCAGGCAACACATTGACCAAAAACATCAATGCTCGTTGCAAAATCACAAAATAGCAAAAGCTGATGCCCAAATAAAACAGCACAATTGACGACAATAAAATCGGCACAGCGATGCGTTTTTCGTGTTTATACAATCCGGGGGCAACAAACGACCAAACTTGATACAAGATATAGGGAATGACCAAAAAAATGGCGAGCAAAATGCACAATTGCACCTGAGCCATAAAGCCTGCCAAAAGTTCGGGGGCGATGATGCGAGACTCGGGGGGTAAGGCATCGAGCAGGGGCTGGGCAAATAACGAATAGATTTCTTGAAAATAAAACAACATCGGCACAAGGGCGATGCCGATAGCGATACAAATTTTAATCAACCGTGCCCGCAGTTCAATCAAATGCTCGGTGATGGGCATATCTGCCACCCCCGAGGTATCGGACTTCGGTTTTATTACTTTAGATTTAATGAGGCTCACGACACCACCTCATCGGCTGGGGTTTTAGCAACGTCGTTATTTATGTTGTCATTTAAAGCGTTTTTTTGCGAGTTGGTTGGCGAGCTTGACTTAGAGCTTGATTTTGAGAGGGCTGTTTGCGTGGAGTTTAAATTAGAAGCGTTTGAATTTGAGGCGTTTGAATCCGTATCGTCGGTTGCTGATTGACGTTTCATTTGTTCAACGCTACCTTTAAGGCGAGCCATTTCAGCTTGCATGTCGGCTTCGGCTTGCTTGATTTTAGCGAGTTCTTCTTGCATTTTTTGCCGAGTCTCAATCAAATCCAGCTCGGCTTCCATTTCGGCTCGAATGGTGCCGACGGTGCGACGAAACTTTGCGTAATACTTACCCGCCGTGCGTACCGCTTGGGGCAATTTTTCAGGACCCAACACAATGAGGGCAATGACCGCAAACACCACCAATTCATAAAAGCTAAAATCAAACATGATTCACCCTCCCAATTATGATAATTAGGATTAGGCTTGTGTGTCTTTGACTTTAATGTCGTCCACGGGCACGCCCGTTTCTTCGTGGCTAAGCACCTTATTATTATTCAGGTGCTTATTCAAGTGTGCGTCGTTTTCGTCTTTGACCGCATCCTTAAAACCCTTGACCGCACCGCCCAAATCTTTGCCCGCATTTTTAAGCTTAGCGGTGCCAAAAATCAAAATGGCAATGCCTAGAATAATCAACAATTGCATCGGGGACAAACTCATAACCTTACCTCATTTCGCTATCACAAAATTTGCAAAACTATTCGGTTCGGCTGTTTTTTTCGGCAATGCCCGATAGCCCAAACCGCCGTGCCAATTCGCTCAGAACGGCATCAGACTCGATATTAAACCACGCTAATGTGACCATTGTGTGAAACCAAACGTCCGCCACTTCATAAATTAAATCTTGCCGTAACGGTTCAGCCTCTTCACGGTTGGCATCATAAGTTGCCAAATCTTTGCCCGCAATCACCGTTTCAATGGCTTCTTCACCGACCTTTTCTAGGATTTTATTGATGCCTTTGGCGTACAGATTGGCAACATACGAGCTGTCGGCATCGGCAGATTTACGCTCGGCTAACACCTTGTCTAGCTCGCTTAAAATGTCGTGACTGGAATGATCTTGATTCGTATTGGCTCGGAAACTGCTAATGTCAGGTGCTTTGCTTGCATTAGTCGTTTTTGCATCCGCATCGCCATAAATCGCATCAGGGTCTTTTAAGACGGGCATGACAGTGTGCCACTCGCCCGTGTCACCTTTGCCCTCTATCTTACTGTCTTTATCGTCAATTTCCAACCGACGATAAAAGCAAGATTTGCGTCCCGTATGGCAGGCGATTCCGCCTTGCTGGGTCACTGTGATGATTAAACAATCCCCATCGCAGTCGAGATAAATATCATGCACAAGTTGCGTATGCCCAGACGTTTCGCCTTTATGCCACAGTTTGCCCCGAGAGCGAGAGAAATAAACCGCCGTTTTAGTTTGGGCAGTCAGTAGTAGGCTCTCGGCGTTCATCCATGCCATCATCAAAATCTCGCCAGTGGCATGGTCTTGGGCAATGGCAGGAATCAATCCATCAGCATTAAAAGCAACCGAATCCAACCAAGCCGGCAGGTTTGCATGTTTATTTGTCATCTAAACTCTCAAACAACTTTCTAAATCTCAAACGATGGCGTGTCTAGGGCGTCTTTCATCACGTCGCTCATCGGCACAATCTGGTTCGCCCGGTAGTCGTAGCTCACAAAATGAAGTTTTGCTTTAGCCACCAACGACATATCCCCCATCCGTGATACCTTAAACATTAAATTACCGCCCTCATCGCTGAGTTCTGCAACACCTACCTCAATGAGCAACTCTTCTCGGGCTTTGGCACGGCTTACAATGTTGATAGCAATGTCGTTGGCAATTAAACCATGATAATCGGCGTTGATGTCCTTAATGTTGCGAGAAAAGAAAAACCTTGCCCGAGACTCCACCAAGATGGCAGTCAAGGCTTCGATTGTCAAATGTTGCCCAACGTCAATCTCGGTATTGCGAACCCGCATCACGGTTTCGAATACAAACACATTGTCGTCAAGGGTGATGCTGATGTCGCTCACAGTATTCTCTCCTTTATTTCTGATTTCTAATTGACGGCAGACAACCTTATATAGCTTGACACTTTTGAAAACTTGCCTTCTACTACCAACTTTTCACCTTATATCAACATTAATTGAACTTTCATCGCTTTTAGTTCCTCATTATGGCATTGATAATCATTATTCGGTAGTTTTTTCTATGCCATGCGAGTTCGGCAATGTCCGTTTGCCTTGTCAGTTACTTAAGCACAACTTGTTAAGGGGTGCAATAGATAGTTGAAAAATTTTAGGCGTTTACTTTATAGAGCGTTTAAAAGTTACGCTTGGGCAACGGACTGAATTATCTAAATTAACTGTTGGTTCATGCCTTAAGTTCTGCTAGAATACCGCCTCCCACCTTTAGGCAGATATTTTTTGGCTTATTTATTTATAGTTAGTCATCAAACTCTGACGAACAGGTTTATTTGGTGTTGTTCTTTCATAACTCGTTTGAATTAAAAGGACAACCTAGACATAAGAGGCTATTATGAGCAAAATCAAAATGAAATCTCGCAGTGGTGCGACCAAACGCTTTAAAAAAACCGCCAATGGTTTTAAGCGTAAGCAAGCGTTTAAGCGTCACATCTTGACCAAAAAATCTCCGAAGCGTATTCGTCAATTACGGGGTACGACCATGGTGCATGTTGCTGATCAAGCAGCCGTTCGCCGTATGTGTCCTTATATTTAAACCCTCCCCCTTATTAACAGAATCAATTTTTAGGAGTATTTTATGGCTCGAGTAAAACGTGGTGTACAGGCAAATCGCCGTCACAAAGCAATCTTAAAACGGGCTAAAGGTTATTACGGAGCTCTCTCTCGTGTGTATCGTGTTGCAGTACAAGCTGTGACCAACGCGGGTCAGTATGCTTACCGTGACCGCCGTAACAAAAAACGCACTTTCCGCCGTTTATGGATTACCCGTATTAACGCTGGTGCTCGTCAAAACGGTTTGAGCTATAGCCGTTTTATCAATGGTTTGAAAAAAGCAAACATCGACATCGACCGTCGTGTGCTTGCAGACATCGCCATGCACGATGCCAAAGCCTTCACAGCTTTGACCGAAAAAGCAAAAGAAGCATTGGCGTAAGTTTTTAAAATGTCTGTTTAAGTCGGAAAATATAAAAGCCATCTTAATGATGGCTTTTTTTATGGCTTGAAGGTTATGACGACTGTTGCAATATACGGGCAATGGCTTAAAATGTGGGCTTGATTATATTTCACCGTTTGTCCAACTAACCATTAGTTCAATTTGTCAATCTTTAGAGCGTATTATGCCCAACGACACTGCTACCTTGTTGCAAAATCTTCCTAAGCTATCCGATACCCTTGCGGAATTAACCGAGCCTGAGTTAAATGATTATGCCGAAACGGTAGCAAAAGGCATTACTCATATCGATAATGCACAAGACTTAGGGCAGTTTCGAGCCAGCGTGACAGGCAAAAAGAGTGCCTTAACGAATTGGTCGAAGCAAATGGGCAAACTGGATGCACAGCAAAAAAAGCAAGTGGGCGGATGGTTGCATGCGGTTCGTACTCGCATCAATGAGGCGTTATCCAATAGACAAACCGAGCTAGAAACCGAAGCGTTAAACGCCAAACTCGCCAGTGAGACCATTGATGTCACCTTGCCCGCCAAAGGACAGCAAAAAGGGCAACTGCATCCTGTGACCATGACTGCCAGACGCATGCAACAGTTTTTTAAGCAAGCAGGCTTTAATGTGGCGACAGGACCTGAAGTAGAGAGCGACTACTATAACTTTGAAGCCTTGAATATTCCTGCCCATCATCCTGCTCGTGCCATGCACGACACCTTTTATTTTGATGCCCATTATTTACTCAGAACCCACACCAGTCCCGTGCAAATTCGCACGATGCAAGCGGGAAAACCCCCGATTCGCATCATCTGCCCGGGACGGGTGTATCGCAACGATTCTGACCAAACCCATTCGCCGATGTTTCACCAGTTAGAAGGCTTGATGGTGACCGAAAAATCGACCTTTGCCGAGCTTAAAGGCTTGATTTTGGCATTTTTGCAGGCGTTCTTTGCCAAAGAGTTGGAAGTTCGTTTCCGCCCCTCATTTTTCCCGTTTACTGAACCGTCGGCTGAAGTGGATATTTTATCGGATAGCGGAAAATGGCTCGAAGTCATGGGCTGTGGCATGGTGCACCCTAAGGTTTTGCAAAATTGTGGCATTGATCCCAATGAGTATACAGGTTTTGCATTTGGCATGGGTATCGAGCGGTTTGCCATGCTGTATTATGGCATTGAGGATTTGCGGTTATTTTTCCAAAACGATGTGCGGTTTTTACGCCAGTTTGGGTAAGTAGCAAGACACCTCTTTATACCTCGAAACTTACTTTGAAAGTAATTGCACCTGTCCATTTTTATAAATGACCTCGCTCAAAAGATAGTGAAATAAATAAGTCATATTAGATAACGAAATACGTTGAGACCCTTATGAAAATTAGTGAACCTTGGTTACGCCAGTGGGTAAATCCCACTCGTGAACCTGCCAACCTTGCCGCACAATTGACGATTGCTGGCTCCGAAATTTATGGTAGGGAGGCGGTAGCAAAACCGTGTTCTAGCGGGGTGGTTGGTGAGGTGGTCAGCGTAGAACCGCATCCCGATGCCGATAAGTTACGGGTCACTAGCGTAAACATTGGGGCGGATGAGCCGCTGCAAATTGTGTGCGGTGCTCCGAATGTACGAGTGGGAATGAAAGCCCCCGTAGCGACGGTGGGGGCGATGCTTCCGCCTAGTGAGGGTTCGGATAAGCCGTTTAAGATAAAAAAAAGCAAACTGCGGGGCGTAGAGTCGCAGGGCATGCTGTGCGGAGCGTCGGAAATTGATTTGCCTGATGTGGTAGATGGACTGCTTGAGTTGCCTGAAGACGCACCGGTCGGGAAAGATATACGAGATTATCTGGGCTTGGATGGGCAAATTTTGGATGTTGCCATCACACCAAATCGGGGAGATTGCTTTAGTGTACGAGGCATTGCTCGTGAAGTGGCAGTCATCAATCAGATGACGGCTGAGCAACCTGCGATTGATTTGTCGTTGTTAGTGTCGTCAGATGAAGGCAAAAATCAAGTGGTGCAGGTTCAGGCAACTGAGGCATGCCCTCGCTATTTGGCAATGCCGATGACCGATATTGACCGCACGGTGGCAACGCCTGAATGGATGAGTCGTGCGTTGCTACAATCGGGGCTTCGTACCCACAACTTTTTGGTGGACGTGACCAATTATGTATTGATGGAATTGGGGCAACCGCTTCATGCCTTTGATGCCGATACGATTGTGGGCGACATTGTGGTGCGTTTGGCGACCGCAGGGGAAAAAGTGACGCTTCTAAACGACCAAACCGTGACGCTTATAGGCGATGAATTGGTGATTGCCGATGATGAGGGCGTATTGGCATTGGCGGGCATTATGGGTGGCAAACGCAGTAGTGTGACCGACACGACAACGAATATTGTGCTTGAGTCGGCATTTTTTGCACCATTGGCGATAGCGGGACGAGCAAGACGTTTTGGTTTGCACACCGATGCATCTCAACGGTTCGAGCGAGGCGTGGATTTTGAATTGCCTGAACGTGCCCTGGCTCGAGCGGTTAGCTTGATTCGTGAGATTGCCGGCGGAAAGCTTGGCAAATTGACCCGTGTGGAAACGTTGGCAGAATTGCCAAATCGTGAGCCGATTTGCTTACCACTGACAAAAGTAAGAACCGTGCTTGGTGTGGATATCGAGCCATCGGTTATTAAAGACATTCTGAATCGTTTAGAAATAGCCGTTGATGAAAAGGAGGGGGACACATGGATATGCACCCCGCCCAGCCATCGTTATGATTTGACCTTGCCTGAAGATTTGGTCGAGGAAGTCGCCCGCATTTATGGCTATGACAATATCCCTAACCAGTTGCCGAGCCTGAGCGTTGACATGAGCATGGATGACACTGCTGATCTCACGCATCGCATGCGTTTGGCATTGGTAGATGCAGGGTACATGGAAGCCGTGAGCTTTAGCTTTAGCGATGCCAAACTGGAGCAAGTGCTCGATGACGAAGCCTTGGGAGCAGTATTGCCCCTCGCCAATCCGATTTCCAGCGATTTGGCAGTGATGCGACGCACGTTGCTGTCAAGCTTGCTTCCTTGCGTGCTGTATAACCTAAATCGACAGCAAACCCGAGTACGATTTTTTGAAATGGGCTTGAGCTTTGTGGGTAAGTCAGTCAGTGAACTAACACAAACTCCAAGTGTGGCGTTAGTGGCGACGGGTGACGTGTTTAACGAGGCACCGTATGACAATCCGTCGATGGACTTTTTTGCGTTAAAGGGCGATGTAGAAGCCTTGTTGCTGACGCATGGCGACAAAGATAAATTAACCTATGAACCGAGCAACTGGGCATTTTTACACCCTGGACAGCAGGCTCATATCAAGGCTGGCAAGCAAACCATCGGTTGGTTGGGTCAGTTGCACCCGAGCGTATGCAAGGCGTTGGATTTGCCAACAACGTGGGTCGCACAGTTGGCACTTGAGCCATTGTTGACGATTGCCAGACGACATCCCAGCGTGTCTGCCCCGTCTAAGTTCCCGCAGGTGCGACGAGATATTGCGATGTTTGCTGATGAGGACATTTCTGTCGCTGAGTTATCAAACACCATCGTGCAAGCGGGCGGTGATTTACTGATGACGCAGTGGTTGTTTGACGTGTATCAGGGTGAACATACGCCAGATGGAGAACGCTCATTAGCCTTTGCGTTGATTTGGCAAGACCCTGAACAAACGCTAAGTGATGAAACTGTGAATGAAGCAATGCAAAAAGTGATTGATGCGTTGCAAAATGAGCATAACGTGACGCTAAGGGATAGCTAGTAAGCGTCAATAGAAGGATATCGCCATGACCTACCCAACAGAAACCGCAAATACAGTGAACACATTAACCAAAGCAGAAATGGTGGCTCATCTGATGGATACCCTAGGGCTGAGTAAGCAACAAGGTCGCATGATTGTGGATGCGTTTTTTGCCGAGATGGTCGAAACTTTGGTCGCGGGACGGGACATTAAGCTATCTGGTTTTGGTAATTTTACTCTAAGAGACAAACCTGCCCGCCCAGGACGTAATCCAAAAACGGGTGATGAAGTGACTATCGCCCCAAGGAGAGTGGTGACCTTTAAGGCAGGTAATAAATTGCGAGAGCAAATTAATATCCCTTAAATTTGAGACATAAAAAAAGAGAGCAAATGCTCTCTTTTCTTTGGTAAGTCAAAAAGCTTATTGAGCTTCTTCAACAACCATAACTTCATCAGTACCGTCTGCTGCATCCATCGCTTCAGCTTCAGCAACATTGGCATCAGTAACCACTGTTTCATCAGCAACAACATCGTCAGTAGCCATAGTGTTTGACTCTTCGATAGCTTCAGCATCGCCAGCCATAGCAGCATCTTCTGCTTGGTCAGCAGCAATTTGTGCATCTGCTACTTCTGCTTGGGCTTCAGCAGCACCTGGCTCACCATCAACAGCTGCTTCGTTAAGTTCTTCTTGAGCATCTTGTAGCTCTTCTTGAGCATCATTGACGTCTTCGACTGCATTTTCCTTGTTACTGTCACAAGCAGTCAAACCCATAGAAGCGGCAACCATAGCAGATAAAGCAAGTAACTTAAGTTTCATAATAAAACTCCTAAATAAATAAATGTGTTTAACGCTTTAGTCGCATTAGTGGGCATTTGTTGCTTAGTTAAATTGGATATCCGGTAAACAATTACCTTATATCTTCTTAACCTAGCCCGTTAATGCCAGCGTCAAAAAGCGATGGCGATTTTACATTAAAAACATCACGAGAAAAAGACTTGCTACAAATTGTTACTTAAAAGTTAATTCAAATGGATGTCTAATTTATCTTGTTTACCATAAATACCTTACTTTGTTTGAGCGTAGTGTACTAAAATTACCACACGAATAGTTTACTTAATTGATAAAGGTGAGACGCAAATTATGAAATGGCGTGGTAGAAGGCAAAGTTCAAATGTCCGTATGAGCGGCGGCAAAGCGGCTGGTGGTGGTATTTTAGGTATTATCATTGGCTTAGTTTTGTGGTTGGTATTTGACATGAATCCCATGACGGCGTTTCAAACGGGCAGTTCAGTAGCAGGCGGTGGCGGTAGCACGCAAACTCAGCCGATTGATGAAAACAGTGGACGTGATGCTCAGTTTGTGTCGGTTGTGCTCGCCGATACCGAAAGGGTTTGGAGCCAGGTGTTTCAAGAAAACGGGATGACTTACCGTGAGCCAGAACTGATTTTGTTTAATGGACGAGTGACTTCTGCTTGTGGCAGTGCTTCGTCTGCGACAGGACCTTTTTATTGCCCTGGTGATCAAAAAGTATATTTGGATACCTCGTTCTTTGCTGAAATGCGACAAAGTTTGGGTATTTCAGGCGACCAACAAGGTTCTGGCGATGCAGGTAACCAAGGCAAAGCCGGTGACTTTGCTCAGGCGTATGTGGTGGCTCACGAAGTGGGACATCATGTACAAACGCTACTCGGCATCTCTCAAAAAGTGAATGAAGCCCGTCGTCAAGTCAGTAAAACGCAAGGTAATGAATTGTCGGTACGTCAAGAGCTACAAGCCGACTGCTTTGCTGGCGTATGGGCAAACCGCAATCAGCAATACATCGAAGCAGGTGATATTGACGAAGCGTTGCATGCAGCAAGTCAAATTGGTGATGACCGTTTGGCACACAATCGTGGACAAGTAGCAGTGCCTGATAATTTTACGCACGGCACTAGCCAGCAACGGGTCAACTGGTTTACCCAAGGCTTTCAATCAGGTGACATCAACAGTTGCGATACCTTTAGTGGAGCGATTTAATCCATTTATTCGCCAATAAAAAAAGACGGCAACCACTCATTGATTGCCGTCATTTTTATTGCCAAATCTTATGATGATTCGAATACAATTAGTTTTGCGACTTACGTTTCATCTGATCGAAAAATTCATCATTGGTTTTGGCATCTTTGAGACGGTCAAGTAAAAATTCGGTCGCTTCTGCCTCGCCCATCGGTTGCAAAAGTTTGCGTAAAATCCAAACCTTACGGAGCATGTCTTCATCCATGATACGCTCTTCACGACGCGTGCCCGACTTTTTAATGTTGATGGCTGGGAAAATACGTTTTTCTGCCAAATCTCGCTCCAACGTAATTTCTTGGTTGCCCGTCCCTTTAAACTCTTCGAAAATCACGCTGTCCATTTTGCTACCTGTGTCGATTAGAGCCGTCGAGATGATGGTTAAGCTACCGCCCTCTTCGATATTGCGTGCCGCTCCAAAAAAGCGTTTGGGCTGACCCAAGGCATTGGCATCCACACCGCCTGTCAGCACTTTGCCCGACGAAGGCAACACCGTGTTATACGCCCGTGCAAGACGAGTGATTGAATCGAGCAAAATCACCACATCTTGCTTGTGTTCTACCAAACGTTTGGCTTTTTCAATCACCATTTCTGCCACTTGCACATGTCGCTGGGGAGGCTCATCAAAGGTTGAGGCAACCACTTCGCCACGCACTGTGCGTTCCATTTCCGTCACCTCTTCGGGACGTTCATCGATGAGTAATACGATTAAATAACATTCAGGATTGTTACGAGTGATGGACTGGGCGATGGTTTGAAGCAAGACGGTTTTACCTGCTTTGGGCGGGGCAACGATTATCGAACGCTGTCCCTTGCCGATGGGGGCCATGAGATCAATCATGCGACCCGTTAAATCTTCGGTGGTACCGTTGCCAATCTCTAGCTTGAGTTGTTCCGTTGGGAACAGGGGCGTGAGATTTTCAAAAATCAGCTTATGTTTAGAGCGGTCTGGCGTATCGAAGTTAATTTCGCCGACTTTCAGTAAAGCAAAATAGCGTTCGGAATCCTTGGGCGGACGTATCGTACCCGCAATGGAATCACCCGTTTGCAAATTAAAACGACGGATTTGACTGGGGCTGACATAAATGTCATCAGGTCCTGCCAAATATGACCCTTCCGATGACCGCAAAAAACCGAATCCATCGGGCAATACTTCAAGCACGCCATCACCGTAGATTTGCTCACCGTTTTTGGCATGTTTTTTAAGGATGGCAAAAATAATGTCTTGCTTGCGGTTGCGAGCCATGTTGTCCATGCCCATTTCTTTGGCAATGGCAAGCAATTCACCAACGGATTTTTTCTTAAGTTCGGTTAAGTTCATACAAGGATCTATCTATGCAAAAAGGAAAGGGGGAAATTAGGGGACAAAAAGGGAGTCTTTATCAGCACTGGCACGGCACACAGTGAGCGAACCGCATTTGGCATTCCATGATGGGTAAAAGGATAAGATGAATAAACACAAAACGGATTTGACATACGGTCAATCAATAAGGCGTATCACAAAGGAGATTTGGATGAATAATAGACGGCAAAATAGTTGAAAAATTGGCAAACAGCTAACATGTCAACACAGTGAAAACGAGCACAGCGTTATAAAACTAGAGAGGAAACTGCGATGACAAGAATAACCATCCATGCCAATCCATGAAGCAATATGGATGATTGATTTCAGTTAAGGTCTGTTTACAATTGTTCGCAAACAACGGACGTTGTCTGTTACTTTTTATGATTATTTGTTAATAAGCGACACTATAAAAGGTTTTACCCCTTGCTGTCAACGGTTAGCAAGCAATTTGGTTTATCCTGACCAGAATCTGTCCTACCCAAAAAACGAAAAAGGCACGTCAAACGTGCCTTTTTCCTATTGTAAGGTAAAAATAAACTTAAACGTGTTTATCAAGGACAGTAGCCAACTGATCTTTTGGTTGTAAGCCCATCACCGTATCGACCCGCTCGCCATCTTTAAACACCATCAAGGTTGGAATGCTACGGATGCCAAACTGGCTGGCAATTTGTGGATTATCATCGACGTTGATTTTAACGATTTTGGCTTTGCCGTCGTACTCGCCTGCCAGTTCTTCTAAAACAGGGGCAATGGCTTTACAAGGACCACACCATGCGGCCCAAAAATCAACCATCACAGGTTGATCGGCTTTTAGTACGTCTTGCTCAAAGTTTGCATCAGTTGAGTTAGTAATTAGGTCTGACATAATATTTCCTTTGTCTAAGAGTTAATAAAGCTAAATTTGTTGGAACTATATTAACATTCACCTCGCCATTTTTCGCCCGATTCCCGTTAGGATTCGTTAATGATTGGTATCAGTTTAACCGATAAGCTAGAATCACTGCTCAATTTAATGTGTATAGATGATTTGTATGGCAATACCTTTAGACAAAATGCTTGAGTTAAATCAATTAGAAATTGAGCGTCCGCCCGAATTTTTTAGCGAATTTTTGCAATCGATACGCGTGTTTGAAGATGAAGACATTTTGCTTGTCGATAAACCCGCAGGCTTGCTCAGTATTGATGGCAAAGACCTCAAGATGAGTTTATTGTCCCGACTTGAACGAGCAAACCCCGATATTAAATTGATTCATCGGTTGGACATGGACACCTCTGGTCTGATGATTTTTGCCAAAAACAAACCAGCCCAAACGCACATTGCCAAGCAGTTTATTGAACGTTTGCCGCAAAAAGAATATCAAGCCGTTGTGTTTGGCACCTTGGCAACAGCAGGAAAAACAGGCGAGATTGACATTCCCGTGCGTTATGAGCCGTCGATAAAGCCCAAACACGTGGCTGACCCAACGTGGAAAAAACACGCCCTGACCCGCTATGAGGTGCTACATCATGCACTCAGGGCAGTCGATGGTAAAAGTTACCCCGTCACCCGAGTGGCATTGTTCCCTGTCACAGGACGTTCGCACCAGCTTCGGGTACACATGATACATTTGGGGCATGTAATGATTGGCGACCCAATTTATGCCGATGGGATAGCACTAAAACTTGCTCCCCGCCTCAACCTTCATGCCCATAAGCTCAGGCTCAAACACCCGACACTCGGGGCATGGATGAGTTGGGAAAGCGACGTACCGTTCTGATGCTCTCGGATAGATTAGCAAATCAGTAAATCAAACCACTGGCACTACGTTGACTGATAAAGCCATCGGGTATTTGACCATTATCGGATTGCCAACGGGCGAACGCCTTGCGGGTATTTGTGCCGACTACGCCATCCACGCCTTTGGGGTCATAGCCCATATCCGTCAAGCGTTGTTGCAAGTTTTTGACCTGATAGCCCGAAAGCGGTTGTTCAAATCTGGGCCAGGAAGTTTGCAATCCGCCTCTTCCCTCCAATGCCCGAGCGAGCAAACTGACACCTAATGCATAATTGTTGGAATTGTTATACACCTTGATGGCATCAAAATTGGGGCTTAAGAGCAAGGCTGGGCCATCTTTGCCCGCTGGCAACCACAGTTCATACGCTGTGCCAGCATTCAAATAACCACCTAAGGGTTGCACTCCCATTGACTGCCACGCCGATCCACTTTGCTTACTGTCAACATAATTATAATTGAACGAAGCAGGCAGACGCACCTCGACAAACGGGTCAATGCCCCGTACCCAGCCTGAGCTGGCTAAATAGTTGGCGGTTGATGACAACGCATCGGACGTTGACCATGGGCTACTTCTGCCGACATAATCGCCGTCCACACCATAGACGAGCCATGTTTTCGGGATAAATAGGGTGTGTCCCATGCCTCCTGCCCATGAGCCGTCCA
>JAAXIL010000112.1:0-2874 GCA_012270355.1 Psychrobacter sp. | reverse complement strand
CGTCAGCTGTTCTTCAGCAAAGTCACGACGGCGACCTTCAAACGCAAGACAACCTAATGAGCTAGGCAAATAACTTGAGCCAGTCACCGCCCCAAATGAGGATTCCATGCCCCAAATTGCCCCGATAATTTCAGCATCCACACCATAACGGGCTTCTAAGCCACTGAGCAAGGATCGTTGTTCCGCCACCTTACTTTGTCCTCGGCTCACTCGACCGCCAGATACTGCCGAATCGGCGTATTCCCAAGGCATTTTTACAAATTCGGCTTGGTTTTTATCACTTGAGATGACGTTTGAGTTCAGGCTGGCTCCTGCCATCAAGCGACTTACCATGTCAGCAGAATAACCTCGAGCGATGGCACGCTGGGTGAAATCGGCTTTCCATTGGTCAAAGCTAAGATAGTTTTGCGGGGCGGGTTGAATAATCGGACGCTGAGTGACTGGATTTTTGATGACAGGCTTTTGTACAACCACAGGCGGTTGAGGTTTAACGATAGTTACAGTAGGTTTACCAGCAGGCTGTGGCGTCACCGCCCGCTGATTATTGCAGGCGGTAAACAGCATCAAGCCTAATGCTGGTACAGCGAGCAAGGGCAGTTTTTTTAGCCATTTGTGATTTGCATTGGATTGGGGTGATTGTGAATTGGACTGATTATCAGACATGAATAACTCTTTTTATGGGATATTTTATGGGTGAATAGTAAAGCAGATTTTAGATAAATAGTGTAGCAAAACTTTGTTGAGGGGTGGGAAATTGATAACCGTTTAATGCCTTTATTGGCTTTTTTTATGCCATAATGCGTGCGTTAAATAAGCAATTACTTCTTTAATTGTTGGCAACTCAGCTTTTTTTTAGACAGATGCTATGGCGATCAAACCTTCTTCCACCCCCCTACAAACGCTGTTATGGCGAGGCGTGATTACAGGCGTGACGCTGTTTATTTTTTGGCTTGCGGTCAAAACGCTGTATGGTTTGACCCAAAGCATCGAACCTAGCGAGGTCATACACGCCATTACGCAAATTCCTGTGTCTAGCCTCGTTTGGGCAACGATTGTGGTAGCATTTGGCTACCTCATTTTGACGCTGTACGATGCCATTGCCTTTAAGCATATTGGCGTGCACTTACCGTTTCCCAAAGTAGCGATGACCTCGTTCACCGCTTACGCCATCGGCCACACCATAGGACTGGCAGTGCTTTCTGCCTCGGGCGTGCGATACCGCATGTACCGTGCCAACAACGTCAAGCGAGCCGACATTGGCAACGTGATTTGGCTGGTGGCGATGGCGTTTACCTTTGGCATCTCGACGTTGGTCGCCCTGACGTTGGCATTCAACCCTGAAGCGACGGTTATCATGCTCGCTCAACTCGACACGCATTTGTCTGAGACGATGGTTGGCGTGCCTGAGTTTATGGAAAGTGTGGCATTCGTTCGGGCGTTGGGGCTGGCGATGCTTGCGGTAATATTAGGTATTGTGGCGTGGTCGGGCAGGCAGGGTCGCCACATTAAAATCAAAGGCTGGCGGTTTGATTTGCCCCCTGCCCCGATGCTCGCTAAGCAAATCATCATCTCAATTGTGGACATGGCAAGCGTGGCGTTTGTGCTGTATTTATTGCTTCCGCATGGCGGTGCGAGCGACAGCGTGGACTTTTTAACCGTATTTTCGGCATTCATTCAGTCGATGATTTTGGGTATTTTAAGTCATGTGCCAGGTGGGCTGGGCGTGTTCGAATTGACCATGATGGCATCGCTTCCGCAGGTTGATACCGCTTATTTGCTGGCGGTCTTGCTGATTTTCCGCCTACTATATTACATTGTGCCATTTTTGCTGGCAGTGTTGTTCTTTGTGGCTCATGAGGTATGGCTACAGACGAGACAACGTAAATTTAAATCCGCTACCGTTAATAATAGAAAAACACCCTAACCTTAGCATTTTATTGACTAAATTATTGACTAAAAATTTTTTGCTAAATTTTTTTGCTAAATAATGATATTTAATAGGACATTCCATGACCGACTCTGCAAACCATCCCACTCCGCCTAATTTAGATGACTTACCCTTAAAAGCGTCTGTCACTTGGCAAAGGCAAAATGGTCAAGACAGTCGGCATTTTATTGGCGTATCCCCCTCAGGGCATGACGTACAGATTGATGCCAACAAAAGGGAGGGAGCAAGCCCGATGGAGCTGATTTTACTCGGGCTTGGCGGGTGTGCCAGCTATGATGTTGTCAGCATTTTGCAAAAGGCACGACAAACGGTCACCGATGTGCGGTGCGAAATGTCTGCCAAACGAGCCGATGACGTGCCTGCAGTTTATACCGACATACATTTGCATTTTGTGGTGACAGGTGACGATGTGGCAGACAAACACGTTGCCCGAGCAGTAAAGCTGTCGGCTGAAAAATACTGCTCTGCCAGTCGGATGCTGGAGCAAGGTGGGGTGAATATTACCCATGATTATGCAATCAATAACTAAACCGTCACAACAGGATAGCACCCCCGATGCGAGATTTATTTGCCTTTGTTCCCGGCACTGCCAATGTTGCGATCCTAGCTATGGTGGTGGCGTGTCTGTTGCCAATTGTTTGGGCAATGCTTGCTAAAATTTGGGGCGGGTTTGCCTTGAAAGACAACCAAAACCCAAGGGCGTTTTATGCCGATTTACAAGGCAAGGCGTTCCGTGCCAATGCCGTGCAACAAAACGGACGTGAAGGATTGCCGATTTTTTTAGCGTCGGTCATCACTGCGATGTTGTTTTTCGTGCCTCAAAGTGTAGTGAACAATTTAGCCGTCATGTATATTATTTTGCGTCTGATTTATGGCATCGCTTATATCAGCAATTTATCCACGTTTCGTTCGGTGGTGTGGACGCT
>JAAXIL010000133.1:39255-40407 GCA_012270355.1 Psychrobacter sp. | reverse complement strand
AATCGATTCCAGTCCAAAAGCGGCGGCAATATGGAAGCTGCGTTTAGCAAACTCAATGTCACGACCTCGAAGCAAATATAGTGCCGAGATTGATAGGACAAACATCGCCCCTGCGACATAGCCTGCCGACACGGTATGCACAAACTTATTTTGAGCATCATGGTTGAATAATATCTCGGTGAAACTGACCATTTCCATCCGCATGGTCTGATAACTGAACTCTGCCCCAACGGGGTTTTGCATCCAGCCGTTTGCGATCAAAATCCACAATGCAGACAGGTTTGTGCCAAGTGCCATCAAGATGGTGACGAGTAAATGCTGACCACGTGATAGCCTGTCCCAACCAAAGAAAAACAGCCCGACCATCGTCGATTCTAAAAAGAAAGCCATCAAACCTTCGATGGCAAGCGGGGCACCAAACACGTCTCCCACATAATGCGAGTAATACGCCCAGTTTGTGCCGAACTGAAACTCCATGGTGATGCCTGTCGTCACACCCAGAGCAAAGTTAATGCCAAACAATTTGCCCCAGTAGCGGGTCATGTCTTTCCAAATCTGCATGCCCGTTACCACATACACCGACTCCATGATGACAAGTAGCCACACCATGCCAAGGGTGAGAGGGACGAATAAAAAGTGATATAACGCCGTCACTGCAAATTGCAGACGGGAAATATCCACCAAATGTTCTGTAATCATATCTGCCTACACGACCTGAAAGACGATATCAATCTAACTGAATATGCACTTACTGAATACTCATTATCTTAACATTACACAAATTTTTAGAATAAATTTTTAGCACAATAAATGTAACCCATACGGTCACGTTTGATGAGTAATTTTGGCATGAATTTTTAGTAAATTGCAACAATATACAAAAAATTAAATAAACGCTGCTGCCTTTTATTTCCTAGCGTTTCACTCGGAAATTAGCATTTACAAGGGATAGAAGAGATATTTCCCTAAAAAAAATAATAGTTTTTTGTATTTTTATGATAGTGTTTAGATTGTTTAAACTAAAAAAGGGTAAATATTTATGTGATACCGATGCATAAAAATCAGATTTGAGTATTGATGAGTTGGTCTTGTAAGCGGTAAATATGAGTTATAATAGATTTTGGATGCGAGTAAACGGTTATCGAAAATCGA
>JAAXIL010000133.1:33838-39216 GCA_012270355.1 Psychrobacter sp. | reverse complement strand
CTTAAATTTATAGCCAAACTTAATATCACAATTTATTAACCCAACAAGAGATGCCTACCCTAAACTCCGACGAAAAACAGTTACTAAAAACCTTGCTACAACCTGTGCAAAAAACGCTGAGGTTGGCATGGCTCATGAGTGTGATGAATACGGTGCTATTGATTGGGCAAATGTGGCTACTGGCGATGCTGTTTAGTCATCTATTGACGCTTCAATTTGCTCAACCAAATCCGTCATTACAAACCGTGTCATACCAAGCCATACAACAGCATTGGCAACTGTGGCTGATGGGGCTTGCGGTGTGCTTTGTGACTCGTCCATGGTTTGGGCTCATACGAGATAAGCTCGGATTTCAAGCCAGCGTCAAAGTCAGGCAGTCGCTTCGAGCAGATTTGTTGATGGCAATGGCGAACCTCGGAACGGCACGACATCGCTTTGGTAGCGATGGCAGTTTGTCCAGTCAGATTATTGAGCAGACTGAAGCGTTGGATGGCTATATCAGCCGATTTGCGGTGCAAAAAATGGTAACGGTGAGTACGCCTGTGCTGATTTTGCTGGCGGTGGCTTCGCAAAGTTGGGTGGCGGCAGGTATTTTGCTACTCACCGCACCGCTCGTGCCCGTGTTTATGATTTTGATTGGGCATTTGACCGCTCGCAAAAGTGCCGAGCAATTTGCCGCCATGTCACAATTGAGTGGACGGTTTTTAGATTGGGTGCGAGGCATGACAACGCTTAAACGACTGCAAGCGACGGACACGGCACAGCGAGATTTGGCAAACAGTAGTGAAGGGTATCGTCACCGCACGATGGATGTGCTAAAAATTGCATTTTTGAATGGGGCGGCATTGGAATTTTTGGCGGCGTTGTGCATCGCTTTGACTGCCGTGTATTTGGGCTTTGGTTTGATGGGTATTTTACCTTGGCAAAAAAATGTCGTGCCGGTGCCATATTTTGGGGCGTTGTTTATTTTGCTACTTGCCCCTGAGTTTTATGCCCCCTTACGTCAACTGGGTTCGGATTATCATGCCAAAGCTCAAGCCGAAGGTGCGATGCAAAGTGTGTTGCCCATCTTAAAGGCGGGGGGTAAGCTGCATAGTCCGCACTCGACTTCATCATACATTGAACCACACACTGAACCGCTTGCCAGTCCATCCGTGGTGGTCAATCCTGACCGTCAATTCGCCACTTTTGAAACGCCTTTTTCGGTTGTGGCAGAGCAATTAAGCATGACTGGACTTGGCGGGCGAGTGCGTCTTGTCCCCGTCAGTTTTAGGGTTGAATCAGGGCAAAGAGTAGCCATCACGGGCGACAGTGGTAGTGGCAAATCCAGCTTATTGCAAGCCCTCATGGGCTTTAGCGACGGTATGGACACGGTGAGTGGAAAAGTGACGCTACGCACGCCAACGGGTGATTTTGATTTATCTAAACTCAAAGAAGACGCACTTTTGACCGCCTACCGTGACCATCTTGGCTATTTGTCACAACAAGTGGCGTTAATGCCGATGAGCATTGGTGATAATTTGCGACTGGCAAAACCCTATGCGAGCGATGCCGAATTGTGGGAGGTGCTTGAGGCAGTGCAGTTGGCAGACGTATTGCGTCAGTTGCCAACAGGACTAGACACTTTGCTCGGTGAGCGTGGGCGAGGTTTGTCGGGTGGTCAACAACAACGGCTAGGCATTGCCCAGCTTTTGCTACAAAAAGCAAGCCTATGGCTATTGGATGAACCTACCGAGCACCTCGATCCCGATACCGCTCAAGCGTTGCATGGCGTGTTAGAGCAGGTGAGTCAGGGCAAGACCGTGCTTTGGGTGACGCATCATCATGAAACTTTGACCTGGCTTGACGACCGCATTCATCTACCAGCCCCCACCAACTTAACAGATTCTCTGCCCGATGCTCATCTACATGAGACTCAATCTCTAATGCCTAATGAAAAAGCTAATGGCACTGACGACGTGAACGAGTTTACGGTTGGGGGTGTGATATGAAAGAGATGGCTCAGTTTCACAAGGCGGATAAACATACACCAAAGCCCACTAACCCGGTGTTTCGCTTGCGTGACCTGATCAAACCCTCGTTTGATTTGTGGTTGATTTCGTGGGGACTGGGTTTGCTAACGGTGTTCGCCGTATTGGGACTATTGATGGTGTCGGGATGGTTCATCAGTGCGGCGGCGTTGGCAGGCATGGTGGCACTCGGCTCGCACGCTTTTAATTATATGATGCCAGCCGCCGTCATTCGAATGCTTGCTATGATGCGGACGGCAGGACGATATGGCGAACTCATGGTGTCGCATCATGCCGTATTCGCTTTGCTCAAAGACTTACGGCTTACCTTTTTTTCTCGACTGGCTAACGAGCCATTGTACGCTCAACGGCAGACACTCAGCTCCGCTCAACAGATGCACCGTTTGGTGAGTGACATTGACCGATTGGATGAATTTGTACTTAGAGTGGTGTCGCCTTGGTTGTTTGCGGTGATAGCAACGCTTTGCTTGGCAGGGTTGCTGTGGTGGCTGTTGCCGTTAGCGACGATGCAAAAATTGTTCATTTGCTTTTTGATGCTAATGGCGGTTGTATTGCCCATCGGGGTGGCTCTCACCAAAACCAGCTTTGCTAAACGATTGGCAGACATGGCAGAAAAGCGTCGGCAAGCTCTGCTTCAACCGTTGTCGATTCTGACCCATTTGATTTTGTGGCAACAATGGCAACCACAGTCCCAAGCCTTTTTGGCTTGGGATGACGCTCACCTTGAGGCAGAGCGTGCAATTAATAAAACACAAGGCAGATTAAAAACCAGTATTCAACTGGCACTGTTTGCGACCATTTTACTCATTCTAACGGCAATTTTTACCGCCATCACGACCGAGATACTTGCCCCGAATCTTAATTCCAACATTCCCAAATTGCCGATAAGTATTCCGCTATTGCTTGCCCTGATTTTAGGGCTATTAGGACTTGGCGAAATTCTTATTCCTCTCGGTCAACATTATTTGGCATGGGGCAATAGTGTGGGAGCAAAAAACCGTCTTAATGCGTTGGTCAGCGGTTTGATTGACGATAACGCTGTGTTGAGCGATGGCATGTCTAACAATAGCGTGTTAAACGACAGCACGTTAAACGACAGGATTACTTTGCCAACTCAGCCGATACCACTTGATGCCCCTTTGCAGGCAACCTTAAAAGGCGTGAGTGCAAAATTTGCTGATGCCATCGCTGGGGCAACGAACATTGATGCCACTATCAACAGTGGTAAACCCTTATTAGTTCAAGGGACTTCAGGTAGTGGCAAAACCACGCTACTGCAAATGCTGGCAGGTGAGTTGCCATTATTGGCGGGTGAAATCACTCTAAATGGTCAACCGTGGCACAGCTACGACTGGCAAGACCAACTTGGCTATTTGGGGCAACAGCTCGACATTTTTGACCAAACATTGGCAGTAAATTTACGCCTCGGCAAGGCAGATGCGACGGATGCCGAATTGATGACGGTACTCAAACAAGTGGGGTTAGCCAACTGGGTTCATAATTTACCACAAGGGCTTGCGACCCCGCTTGGCGAATATGGCATGGCGGTGAGTGGTGGACAAGCTCGCCGTATTGCTCTTGCCCGCCTGCTTCTTAAACCAAGGCAGGTGATGCTTCTGGATGAACCCTTTGCAGGGCTTGATGAAGCGACCCGCCATCAGGTTTGGCAGTCGCTCAAAGCTCATCAGCAAACAGGGCTTTTGGTCATTGTGAGCCATCAAACGTGGGATGAATTGATTACAGAGTGTAATAGGTTGGTGATTGGATAGCGTCAATATGTCAAGAAATCTCAATCAATACGGCTTCTTAAGTATCCGCTAAATCAGGTTAACAAAATTGCTCATACAACACTTGCATCACCGCCAAGGCATCGTCGCTATCGATAGAGTAATAAATTAGTCGCCCTTCTCGGCGGGTAGTAACCAACCCCTTATCCCGCAAAATACCTAGCTGTTGCGATAGGCTTGGCTGGGTGATGCCTGTCAATGTTTCAAGTTCGCTCACGCAAGCTTCGCCTTGCACTAACTGACAAAGCAACATCAGACGGTCAGGGTTGGCTAGTGATTTTAGCAATTGCGACGCTTGGATACCATTCTCTTTGAGTTGCTCAAAGTCAGGTGTTAGCGTGGTTAAAACAGCTTCAGAGGTTCGGTTCATCAAACAGTCGATAGGGAAATGAAATGTGCCCTAGTGTAGCTTGCTATACTTTTTTGTAAAATAAAAAAATATAGAATAACCATAATCACGTCTCGCATATAGCCCGCACATAACAAAACTGGCATGTTATTAGTCTCGCTCGAAGTACGACTGTTCATCTTTATTCTATTGCCTTATACCAATTTGCTTCTGCCTTGGCTTTCAGCATGGCTTTGCAGGTAGCTTTTAGGAGACTGAAAGATTGTGGTATAAACACCGCCCTAAGTGAATCTATTCTTACCTTATAGATACTGCTCAACCAATGGGCTTAAATCAATGTCCACGCCCAAGTTGACTAAGTTCCAATATTGACCTGATACCGTGCGATCTACCATCATGGTAGTGGCAGAAGGTTGAAATTGACGAAAGTATTTTAAGCCTTGTTTGGCTTGCTCAATGGCTAAAAAATGTACGTCACTGGTTGCAAAATCAAAATTACCAATGTGATGCGGGGGGATGGACAACGGTTTGAGTCCAATGGCAAGCCAGTCTTGATAATATTTAGGGTCAATATCCACGTCATCCTCGCGGCGAATGCCTAGGGCAACAAGGTCTTGCTCTAACGCCGTCACGTCACCTTTAACCGCATGACGCACAAAGCGTTTAAACAATTGCACTTCGGCATCGCTATACGTGCGAATACCACCAAAGTCATACGCCACCACACTACCATCAGGGCGGAACGCAAAATTACCTGGATGCGGGTCACAGTGCATCCGATACAGCTCAAACAATTGCCCAGCACTAAAATGGAATAAGCGAGTGGCAATCTTTTGCTTAATGGCATTGTCCCATGTGGCAGCCGTCTCTAAGCTCTCGCCCATCTCTTCACTTAAGGTTAAGATGCGTTTGCTCGAATGGCTATCGATGACGGTTGGGATAATCAGCCCCTTATCATCAGCATGAAACGCTCCGAACACCGCAAGGTTTTGGGCTTCTTTGACATAATCCAATTCATCAATCAGGCTGGTGCGAATTTCGCTAAAAATTTGGTCTTGTAGCTCACGGCTCATGTTCAGTACGCCCGTCATTTTTAATGCCAGTCGCACTTGTTTTAGGTCGCTATCAAGATTTTTATCCACGTCAGGATATTGCACTTTGACCACCACCCGCTCGCCATTGGGCAAGGTTGCTCGATGCACTTGCCCAATG
>JAAXIL010000133.1:2185-33828 GCA_012270355.1 Psychrobacter sp. | reverse complement strand
GTTTGCTCGAAGTCTCGCTTAGCCTAATTGATGGATTTGCCACGGTCACGATCAACTTGCTGGTTGCTGACCCCAAAGGGCATCGGCGGGGCAGCTTTTTGTAATTTTTCTAAAGCTTTGGCAACCTCGGGCGGAAACACCTCCTTATATTGCGAGGCGATTTGCCCCACCTTCATCACCGCTCCTTTCATCTCACCCAAGGTGTCGGCAATTTGTAGCCCCACGTCAGTGAGCATTTCAGACCGTGCCGCTTGACGAGTAGTTTCATCGCTCGATAAATGTCTCAGCGAATTCTTCGCGGCTTTGCCTGCAATGCCAGCAGTCATGCCCGCCAGTTTTATAAACCGTTTGCTTGAGGTTGCCACTTAGTTTGCCTCGCTTGCCAATGAATACTGGTGCAAAAAGTAATCAAGAGCCATGTCATAGCCCAAATGTCCCAGCCCGCAAATAATGCCGATCGCTCGGTCGCTAAAATAAGAATGCGAACGAAAAGGCTCACGGCGATGAATGTTGGACAAATGCACTTCAATAAATGGCTTGTTGATGGCAAGTAGGGCATCCCGTAACACGACTGACGTATGCGTAAAGCCGGCTGGATTGATCATCACGCCATCTACCAATTTGTCATCTTCGCCCAATAACCCGTGCTGTTGAATGGCATCTATCAACTCGCCCTCAAAGTTGGATTGCACAAAAATCAGCTCAATATCATGAGTGTTTGCGGTTTGTGTCAAGCGGTTTTCAATGTCTTGTAGCGTCGTTGCTCCATAAATTTCAGGCTCACGCACACCAAGTAAATTTAGATTTGCCCCATTGATTACTAGTAATCTTCGATACGTCGCCAAAAAGGGGGCTTTATTAGAAGGTGTGGCTTTGGTGGATCTTACCAAATTCGCCATAAAACTCGCCTTATCGTCCAGATAAATCAAAAATTGTGGATGTAATTGCTCCAAAAAGTAGCAAAATCCTCGAAATATGAAATTTATGTTAAAGTACTTTGTGTTGCCAAATTCACATGCTATGATTATTTTAAGTAATAAAGCCGTCTGCTGTGTTACAGTGACACGAACAGAGCAATACTCTGGTTTGATATCTGCAAAGTCGCATGATGGGTTTGTTATTTTTGGCTTATGGTAAGCTTATCATAAGTCTATCTCATAAGTTTGAGTTCGGTCATTCTTTTTGACGGCTCAATAGATAAGTTTATTTAGGTTTAGGAAGTGTATTATGTCAGCTCGTGAGCAAGGTGTTGTTAAGTGGTTTAACGATTCTAAAGGCTTTGGTTTTATTCAACGTGAAAGTGGTGAGGACATTTTTGTCCATTTTCGTGCCATTCAAGGCGACGGCTACCGTTCATTGCAAGACGGTCAAAAAGTAGAATTTAACGTTGTCGAAGGTCAAAAAGGCTTGCAAGCTGAAGAAGTGACCAAAATTGACGGCTAATTTAGCCTTTAATTCAACCTTATTCCAATGATGTTTTAGACGCTTTCTTAACCATCATCGACCAAAAACCAAAATGCGGACTATCTATTTTGATGGTTTGTCTATTGGTTTTTTGAGTTTTTGTTATGAGTTGATGAGTTGGATATGGCTCGGATAATGAATGTTGCGAAACATTAAATTAAAAATTGAATGATAAAAACCAAACCCATCGTTAAAACCGTCCTCAAAACGTCGTTGTGTTATGATAAGACAAGAGAATATTTAAAGACATTGAACGACATTTAAGGAACACTTTTGAGCATCCCATTTTCGCAACTTGACTTGCACCATGCCACGTTGCAAGCGGTGCAGGCACTCGGGTTTGACACACTGACCCCCATTCAAGAGCAGATTTTACCGCACACGCTCGCAGGTCAGGATGCCATTGGGCAGGCACAAACGGGCACAGGCAAAACTGCCACTTTTTTAATCACCATTATCGAAGCCTTGTTAAGTAAACCCTTTGCCAAGGATGAAGCCCGTTATGCAGGCGAACCTCGTGCAGTGGTGCTGGCTCCAACCCGTGAACTTGCTCAACAAATCCACAAAGATGCCATTGGCTGAACGAAATTTGCCGACTTGCATTCGGTATGTGTGGTGGGCGGGGTAAATTATGACGAACAATTGGATGCTCTAAATACCGCCTTTACCGACATTTTGATCGCCACGCCTGGTAGATTGATCGATATGATTCATCGCCATCATGTGTTTTTGGATCGGGTTGAGGTGTTGGTGCTCGACGAAGCAGATCGGATGCTGGACATGGGCTTTATACCTGATATTAAACGCCTCATTCGTAAAATGCCCCCCAATACGGATCGGCAAAGTCTGCTCTTTTCGGCGACGTTCAATCAGGACGTGATGAACTTGGCGTATCGTTGGCTGAATAATCCCGAATACGTTGAAATCGAACCCGAACACAAAACCAGTGAGCTGGTGGATGAACGCTTTGTGATGCTGACAGAATCAAACAAGTTCGAGGCGTTATTTAATGTGATTGCCGATGATAAAACTGCCAAAGTCATCGTAATTGCCAACCGTAAAGATCAAGTTCCACGGTATTATGACCGCCTTCGCCAGACGTTGCCAAGCCATCAAGACGTGGTGATGCTCTCAGGCGATGTGTCGCAAGACAAAAGACAGCGATATCTTGCTAAGTTCAAAAAGGGGAATGCTAAGGTGTTGGTCGCTACTGATGTGGCAGGGCGGGGGATTCATGTCGATGACGTGACCCACGTGGTCAATTATACGTTGCCTGACCAGCCCGACGATTATGTGCACCGTATTGGACGTACAGGACGGGCAGGCAAACAGGGCATTAGCATCAGTTTTGTGAGCGAAGACGATGCGTTTAATTTGCCTGCGTTAGAGGCACATTTGGACAAACGGGTAGAGCTTGAGCAGTTTCCAGGGTAGGGGCGATGAGGATTATTCGCTTAGAAAATTAAAGCAAATTCTGCTAAATGTTCATCTTACTTTACCAAAAGCCATATTAAAATAGTTAAAAACCAGTCATAAAAAAAGCACCAATAAAGGTGCTTTTTTGTCATCAAAATTTTAGTGATTAAAGCTAATTACGAGATGAAAGCGGGTTGACTGGCATCTCAATGCCTGCCCAACCTGTTTGCATAAAGTTACGGATATTTTGATGGTCGTTGCCATCGGGCGTGGCGAGTACGGACTGATAATGTTCAGCGAACAGCGTCAGCGTATCTTCTTGATCAAGCTTATTAAGCATGGCAAATCCAAATACTTTGGCACTGCCCGCATTTTGCCCCGCTTCATTGACCACTGAACCATTGTGGAACGTGACAGGGTGATAGTCATAACGAGACTCAATAAATGCCAATACGTCGCTGAATGACGCTTTATCAGTTTTGATGCGACTTAATAAGTCTTGAATGTCAGAGTTGGCGTTCATCATAATTAACCAAATTAGCGACTAAAATTTATCAACGTTTCGAGATTAGATTTAGACTAGCGATTGAAATAATCGTCGTCATCGTCAAATGACCCGCCAAAACCGCCACTTGCTCCCTGCTCGAGGTGTTGCATCTGTGATTGCATTGCCCGTTCGTGCTGAATGCGTTGATAAATCTCTTCACGGTGCACGGCGATGTCTTTGGGGGCGTTGACCCCAATACGAACTTGGTTTCCTTTTACGCCCAGTACCGTAACGCTGACTTCATCGCCAATCATTAAAGTTTCACCAACACGGCGAGTTAAAATCAACATGGTTGTCACTCCTTGAAAGCGTTAAACAGCTACAGCCTATTCACTAATCATACAAGAGATGTTTAACGACAGTTGCCCAAAAATCAAACCGCCTATTATAAGCCTAAGCATCTGGTTTGTCACCTTAATGAAGAAATTAAAAGTACGTAGTTTTATAGATGCTTTTTTCTACAATCGTGATGACAAGCGGATTTAACGCAGTGATAGGCTTTTTTGAATTTAGACTTTAATTTTACAATCAATGTCCAGTCAGGCATCCTGTGGGTAAACTTTGTTATAATGAGCAAAATCTTTGGTGAGCCTAGCTATGTCAGCCGATTATCTGATTGCCCCCTCAATTTTATCTGCCGATTTTGCCCATTTGGGTGATGAAGTGCATGCTGTATTGGAGGCGGGGGCAGACGTGATTCACTTTGATGTCATGGACAATCATTATGTGCCCAATCTCACGTTTGGAAGTATGATTTGTAAAGCCTTGCGAGATGACGGCATTACCGCCCCAATCGATGTGCATCTGATGGTGTCGCCCGTCGATGGCATGATTGAGCAATTTATTGACGCTGGGGCGAGCATCATTACCTTTCATCCAGAAGCCAGTGAGCATATTGACCGCTCTTTACAACTGATTAAAGACGGTGGGGCAGAATGTGGCTTGGTGTTTAACCCTGCCACGCCGTTACATTATTTAGATTATGTGATGGATAAAGTCGATCAAATCTTGCTAATGAGCGTCAACCCTGGCTTTGGGGGACAGACGTTTATTGACAGCACACTTGATAAAATCAAGCAGGTCAGACAGCGAATTGTGTCGTCAGGAAGGGACATCCGTTTAGAGGTGGATGGTGGCATCAAGCCGGATAACATTCGAGCCGTTTGTGAGGCTGGGGCGGATATGTTTGTGGCAGGCTCGGCAATTTTTGGTAGAGATGACTATAAAGTTGCCATTGACGAGATGCGACGTGAGCTGGCGTTGGCAGGGGCAAGCTTGGTTTAACCCATCATAATTCGAAATTACGTCTTGAAAATTTTGCCAAATGCGTCCATTGTAAGGTAAGAGAGAACAAAGACACCTTCTTTGCTGATTTAAGGAAACACTATGACATTTTCAATCGATAATTTTGAAACAGGCGAGGGCAAAGAAACGTCAAAGGGCAATCGAGGATTTGCTGGCGAAACCATATTAGAATTGGTCGAGAATGAAGCGGGTCAAATTGTACTTCGTGAGTCTGACAATGTAGATGACCCACTTGTGACCATTGATTTTTCAAAAAAAGTGCAAGAAATGCTCGGTGGTGACACCCAAATGATTGGGCATCACATGGTGCAAGCGGCGATTCAGGCGGTGATGTCTAAGCAAATCAATCAATGGCATGCCAACGTCTATGATGAAGAGCCTGAGCGTTATTCGTAATGCTCGATTGGTTTAATCATTTAATTTAATGACTCCCTTCTTTTTTGTATAACACAACCGTTAATAGGTGACTTATGTCAACCACTGTGACGAACGATGACTCTTTAACCACAAACATTCAAATTACCGAATCGGCTCAAGGCTATTTGGCAGATCTACTTGCCAAACAAGATACCGACGGCATTGGGGTGCGGATTTTTGTTGAGCATCCAGGCACCCCACGTGCTGAATGCTGTATGGCGTACAATCAGCATGGCGAAGAAGATGACGCCGATATTCGTTTGGATTATGATCATTTTACGGCGTTTATTGAAGCGTCGTCTGTGCCCTATCTTGAAGATGCGATCATTGACTATAATAAGGATCGCTTTGGCGGACAGTTGACGTTTCGAGCACCCAATTCCAAAGTGCCACAGGTCGGCGACGATGCCAGCATCGAAGAACGCATAAACTACGTGTTGCAAGCTGAAATCAATCCGAACCTTGCCGCTCATGGTGGCAATGTGCAACTTTTGGAGCTCGTTGATGATGAGGCAGGCTTGACCGCAGTGCTTAAGTTTGGTGGTGGTTGTCAAGGCTGCTCGGCGGTGGACATGACTTTGCGTCAAGGGGTTGAGGTACAACTCAAACAACAAGTCCCTGAGCTGATGCATGTGGTGGATGACACTGATCATACCCGTACGGAAAATGCGTATTATCAATAGCAAGATAAAGGTGTTATTATTTCTTTTTTGACTAATAACACCTAATTATATGCATAATTTTAATAACCATAATAAGGTATCATGGCTAACCATGATGCCTTTTTTATTTTCACCATAAACAATGCTAAGGAACAACCATGAGTAACCAACGTCAACAACATCTCGAAACCCTTGCCATTCATGCAGGCTATGAGGTTGAACCAACGACCAAAGCCGTTGCGGTGCCCATTTATCACACCAGCTCGTACGCCTTTGATGACACGCAACACGGGGCAGACTTATTTGACCTGAAGGTGCAAGGTAACATTTATACCCGTATCATGAACCCAACCAATGCGGTGCTTGAGGAAAGAGTTGCGGCATTGGAAGGGGGCATCGGAGCATTGGCGGTTGCATCGGGCATGGCGGCGATTACTTATACGGTGCAGACGATTTGTGAAGCGGGCGACAACATTGTGACGGTGTCTACCTTGTATGGTGGGACTTATAACTTTTTCGCTCATGCTTTGCCACGTCAAGGGGTGGAAGTCCGCTTCTTTGATCACAAAAACCCTGAAGCCATTCGGGATCTCATCGATGACAAAACCAAAATGGTGTATGCCGAAAGCATTGGCAACCCGCTTGGCAACATTGTCGACATCGAAGCCCTTGCTAAAATTGCACATGAATACGGTGTGCCAGTGGTGATTGATAATACGGTTGCCACGCCAGCCTTGTGTCGTCCATTTGAATTTGGGGCGGACATCGTGGTGCATTCGTTGACCAAATACATGAGTGGTACGGGCACATCCATCGGTGGGGCGATTGTAGATAGTGGCAACTTTAAGTGGGGCGACTATCCTGAGCGTTTCCAGTTACTCAACACGCCCGATGCCAGCTATCATGGCGTGAACTTCGTCAAAGACGTTGGCGAGGCGGCATTCATCGCTAGGGCACGGGTGGCTCCGCTTAGAAACACAGGAGCAGCACTGAGTCCGCTGAATGCGTTTGGTATCTTGCAAGGCATGGAAACCTTGACGTTACGCATGGAGCGTCATGTTGAAAACGCTCAAGCGGTGGCTGAATTTTTGCAGGGTCATGATAAGGTGGCTTGGGTCAAATATGCAGGCTTGTCTGACCACGCTGAACATGACCTGGCAAAAAAATACATGAATGGCACGCCCTCTGCCATTTTAACCTTTGGAGTAAAGGGCAGTGATGGCATGAGTGGACGTGAAGCAGGGGCAAAATTCATTGATGCCCTCGAGCTGATTACTCGTTTGGTCAACATTGGCGATGCCAAATCATTGGCGTGCCATCCTGCCAGCACCACGCACCGTCAGCTGAATGGACAAGAGCTTGAGCAAGCAGGGGGCAGCGAGGACATGGTTCGGCTATCCATTGGCATTGAGCATATTGATGACATCAAAGCTGACCTTGAGCAAGCATTAGCCAAGGCATAAATCTCTTTAAATCAAGCCGTCTTTAATAAACCTCCCTTAATGGGGAGGTTTTTTTGTAATTTCTTCTAAACCGTAAATATCTATACCACCAATACCTGTCGAGCAATATCACGGTATTCATGAGGCGAGAGGCGTGGTCCGAGTTGTCGCACCACTTTGCTGGCGACTTCCGCCGCCAAATCGCCGCATTCCTTCAAACTATAGTGTTGTGAAAGGGCATATAAAAACGCCCCTGCAAAATTGTCGCCTGCCCCGTTGGTATCGATGATTTCAGCGACCGTTGGCGGCGTGATGGACGTGAATTCAAGCGAGTCATCTGACTGCCTTTCACAGATACAAGTGTCATTTGCACCATCAGTGACGACGGCTAAATCGCAATGGTCCATCAACGCCCTTATGGCGGCTTTCAACTGTTTTTTACCCGTGAATAGGCGTGCTTCTTCGCTGTTGCAAAAGATGACATCCACACCGTTGCCCAGCATCTCAAGCAACCCCTCTTTGCCAAAGTTTACCACGGCAGGATCGGCAAAACTCACCGCAATTTTGGCATGACGCAGACCTGCTTGTTGCCGTAGCTTGCCGATCAGCGGACGAAAGTTGTCTGACATGGCAAGATAACCTTCCAAAAATAGCCAGTCGCTTTGTTCTAGCGTAGTGAAATCCACATTTTTCGTCCCAATCTCGCTTGACGTACCGAGATGCGTTTGCATGGTGCGTTCACCATCAGGGGTGACGGCAACCACACAAGTACCTGTTTCTCCAGTCTTACTGATAGCAAAAGACTCATCAGTAGCCACACCTGCTTCGTTCAAATCATGCAAATAAAAACGCCCTTCACTATCATCACCAACGCGGCACGCATAATAAGGCTTTCCCCCTAGACTGGCAAAGGCATACATGGCATTGGCGGCTGACCCACCTCCTGCTTTTTTGGCGGAGATAACTTTTTGTTCTTTGAACCTATTTAATAGTTGGGCTTGTTCTTCACTACTTGCAAGTGTCATATTGCCCTTGGTGAGATTGGTCATCGCCAATTGTTCGTCGCTCATTAAATATTCTTGATCTACAAGGGCATTACCAATTGCCATCACATCATACATCGTTCGTTTACCTTTAATAATGAAAGTTGTTTAGCGTATTACAAAGTTTGTTGCAAGAATCGAACCATATCAACTGTATAAATGGTAACTGGTACGATAAAAAGGATGAATAGCTAGAATCATCAAAGGTACCAAACTTTAATTGCCACTTAGGTTTATTTAAGCTTTTAGATTAGCGATGAAACATATGTCATATTGTAAATGTTATGATTGAATCGAAGCGATGCAAGTCGAGATGAGTTAGTTATTGATGATTAATAAAGAGGTAGGATACTCTCTAAATTAAATGAAATAAAAATGGTTATCCACAAATCATGACGTTATTTTCTGGCTAATCACGTGGAACCTTGACCCAAAATCAAAGGTAAAGTTTTTTTTTGATGAAAGTTTGAGTAAAAGACATAAAGTTAGATAACTAATTGATTATATTAAATATTTTATATTGATTAAATTTTAACCAATCTAAGCTAAGGCTAGTTATTATCGGCAATTACCCATGTCAAGTCCCTGCTTATTCACAGACTTATCCACAGCAATTGGGGGAAACTTTTCTAGCCGTTTAATGATGGGGGATAACAAGACTTTCTATCAAAATAGCCAGCTAAACAAAGAGAATATTTGTCATTGTTTAATCAAACAATATCTCGTCAGTCAGAGGTGAATTCTGCCATGTTTCACAATATGGCCAGTTTTTTGTTAGCGTATTACCCATAGGTTACAATAATCGCAAAACATATGTTGATAGAAGTCATGTAAACAAAATAACTTTAAATTTTAGACCTTAAAAAAAAGAGAAATAGACGCATGAAAAAAATATATCTGGTGCGACATGGTCAGACGGTGAGCAATACGGGCGAGAAACACTTGCCAAATCTTGAGGGGTATCTGACTGATTTAGGCAAAACACAAGCACAGTCCGGCGCTGATTGGCTCATCGATACGTTGCCGAGCATTGATGGCATATATGTGTCCAAGTTCATACGCACTCAGCAAACTGCCGAGCCCCTGCTCGAAAAAACAGGCATGGAGCCTGTGGTAATTGACAATTTGCATGAGTTTGATTATTTATGTTTGGACACTATGCAGGCTTTGCCGAAGCATAAGCGTAACGCCGAGGCGGATGGATTTTGGCAACAGTATGAACCAAATACCACCCATGGCGAGCAAACTGAGAGTTTTAATCAGTTTAGCGAGCGAGTTAGACAAGTGCTCGACGAGGAATTTAGCAAGTTACCTACTGGTAATCATGTGATTTACACGCATGGGCTTTGGATCAGTATGCTCATTTGGCAACTGCTCGGGCAACCTTTAGGTACTCAACTCGCGTTACGCAAATTTCGCCAATTTGAATTGTCGATTCGGGCGAAAAATAGTGAGGTGTTTTGTTTGACGTTACCCGATGTCATGTCTGGTGCAAAATCGAACGAAACATACCCCCCATCCATCACTAAAGCTCGAACTTGCCACGATGCCCCGCTCGATGCGCATTTGGTCAAGGATTAAGCCAAAGATTAAAGCCCATACATTGACATTTTGCCAAACACCACCATTTAACAAAGTTGATGGCGTTCATCTTTAAAGTGGGCTAGCCTATTTTAATATCCAATTTATTTAATACCCTCACAAAATAAGAGCTTCCATGAATCTACCTGTGTCACCTTCTGCATTTGTCAGCACACCCATCAATACCGATTTAGATTTAACCTTGCATCCCAGCTTTAAGCTGATTGAGCATCGCCCAATTGAGGCATTGTCGCTGGACGTACTGGTCTGTCAGCATGAACAAACAGGAGCGATGCACTATCATTTGGCACACCCAAGCGATGAAAATGCGTTTATGGTCGGCTTTCGCACCCAGCCGATGACCTCAAAGGGCGAAGCTCACATTTTAGAGCACACAGCGTTGTGTGGCTCAAAAAAATATCCCGTGCGTGACCCATTCTTTTCGATGATCAAACGCTCGCTCAATACTTTTATGAATGCGATGACAGCCGCAGATTGGACGGTGTATCCGTTTGCCACGCAAAATCGCAATGACTTTTTTAACTTGTTGTCGGTGTATGTCGATGCGGCTTTTTTTCCGAACATTGACCCCTTGGATTTTGCTCAAGAAGGCATCCGTATTGAGTTGGATGACAGCGGTGCACCCCAGTTTAAGGGCATCGTATTTAATGAGATGAAGGGGGCGATGAGTGGTGAAGTGGATCAACTGTATCATGCCGTCGCACACCACTTATTCCCGACCACGACCTATCATTACAATTCAGGCGGTGACCCTGCCGATATTCCTGATTTGACGCATGAAGAATTGGTTGCCTTTCATGCTAGTCATTATCACCCGACCAACAGCATCAGCATGAGCTTTGGTAACATTGCTATTGGTGACATTCAAACACGCCTGCACGAGGATGTGTTTGCCAAGTTTACGCAAGGTGACAAACACGCCTCGCATTTAGAGCAACGACGCTCTGCCCCGATTGCCAAAGTCGAAACTTACGGGGTGGATGAGCTCACCAAAAATCAGACGCACCATGTGGTAGCTTGGTTGTTACCCACGATTACGGACCCCAAACAACGGCTTGCGTTACGATTGCTTGAAGGCGTGTTGATTGAGCATGCGGGCTCACCACTGCGGGCATATTTGGACAGTCATGCTCTTGGCACTGCCCCAAGCCCGCTTCTTGGTTTGGACGACAGCCATTTTGAAATGGTGTTTTATACAGGGTTACGAGGCTCAGAGCCCGAACACGCTGAGGCGGTTGAGCAGGGGATTTTGGAATTGCTGGCTCAAGTTGCCGATAATGGCATTGATGCGGACACCATCGAAACCATTTTGCATCAAATCGAAATTGATCAACGCCACATTGGCGGTGATGGCATGCCATATGGCTTAAACCTCATGCTCGAAGGCTTTAGTACGGCGGTGCACGACGGCAACCCCATCGATATATGGCAAGTTGATGAGCATTTGGCATGGTTACGAGAGCAGGTACAAGACCCTGAGTGGTTGCCGAGCCTACTGCGTCAGCATTTGCTTGATAATCCGCATCGGGTACGGGTCACGCTGGTGCCAGATGCCCAAAAATCGACACAACTTGCCAAAGCAGAGCAAGCTCGATTGGATGCCATCGCTGAGCGATTGACCGATGCCGACAAAATCAAACTGCAAGCACAAGCTCAAGCCTTACAAGCTCGCCAATCTCAGCCCGATGACTTGAGTCTATTGCCAAAAGTTGGGCTCGAGGATGTGCCAAGTCACATTCATTTGGCTCAAGGTGAAAGTGTGAACTTAAGCCTAGCAGGTCAGTCCGCTACGTTGCACCGTTATGAGGCAGGCACGAATGGTTTGTATTATCATCAGCTCGTCATGACCTTAGATGACGGAGATGAGACAAATGATAATACACAAGTTGCCGATGCCATCATCAATCATCCCTTTTTGCCATTGTATTTAAACTTGTTGGCAGAACTCGGCACCGACGGTTTATCCGCTCGTGAGTTTCAAGCCGTGCAAGCATCTATGTCGTCGGGCGTAACCGCTCGCATTAGCCAACGCACCGCAACCGATGACCCGAATAAAATCAGCAGTTATTTTATTTTGGCGACCCGTGCCTTGACCCGCAAACCCGAAGCCATTGCTTTGCTAAAAACCGTGCTGGAGGATACGGTATTTACTGAAACCGATCGGATTAAAGAGTTGCTGAGTCAGCGAGCATCGGCTTGGCAAGCACGCATTGCAGGGGCAGGGCACGCTTATGCGATGCAAACTGCCAGTCGGGGCATGAGCCGTCAGGCAGGGCTTGAATATGCTCATAGCGGACTGCCTGCCTTAAATGCCCTTAAACAATTTTTGCAAGATGCTAAACAAGATGAATCTGCATGGGATAAGTTAACCGCCTCGCTTACCGAGTTGCACCAAATGATGCAAGCTTTGCCGAAGCAAGCGATTTTGGTGTGTGAACCAGACGAAAGTGAACGATTGACGCAGGTTATTGAGCAAACATGGCAGGAAGATGCCAGTGTTAAAAGCGATAAGCTGTCATCACTTCCTGATAATGACTCAAAACTACCCGAAGCCTTTGCAAATCTTAAATTACCTAATTTAGATAACGCCGATCAAGATGTGGCATGGCTTGTGCCGACCAATGTGTATCATAACGCCAAAGTGTATCCTGCCGTACCGATTGACCATGCCGATGCCCCCGCTTTGATGGTGCTCGCCCCCTATTTACGCAATGGCTATTTGCACCGTGCCATTCGGGAGCAAGGCGGAGCGTATGGTGGCGGATCAAGCTATGATGCCAATGCTTGTGCCTTTAAGTTCTTTAGCTATCGGGATCCACATTGCATCGATACCTTTGCTCATTTTGATGCAAGTGTTCAATGGCTTATCAGCGAGCCACAAGCTGAGGAACAGTTGGGAGAGGCGATTTTGGGTATCATATCAGGCATGGATAAGCCTGCATCCCCAGCAGGGGAAGCGGTGAAAGCCTGCTTATCTGAGCTACATGGGCGAGATGAAGCGTGGCAACAACAGTTGCGTGAACAAATTTTAGAAGTGAGTATTGATGACTTAAAACGGGTGGCTCAAACTTATTTAACTGGCGATACAAATAGCAATGCTTGCCGAGCGGTGCTTGCCCCTTATGATAAGGCAGATGCGGTGCAATCGATGGGGTTTGCAGTTGAGAAAATAGGCAGTTAAAAGAGCCAGTTGAAATACAAGGTTAAACCCTGTTTGCAGTGCGATGTTATAAAAGATGTTATAAAAAAGACATCGAATAAGTCACTTTCTAAGTGGCTTATTTTATACGGTCATGTTTTTGCCACTTTTTATAACGTGACGCAAGCGATATGTACCGAAATCATCTTGAATCCGCCATAGCAAGTGCTTCATAATGTCGAGACCCTATTATTTACTTTGTTATTCCATAATACATTTCGCTAAAACCTTTTTTATCTATTACATCCTACTACCTCAAGTCGCATCCCCATGACCCATAGAGCCAGTTTTAAGCATTCGCCAAAGTTCGCTATTTTGTGCAAGCAAATACTTCGAAAACCCAAAGCCGTAGCGATGTTAACGGCAATGCTGGCGTTGCCCTTTGTGCCTTTTTACGCCAACGCCTTGCCATCTGATGCCAATCAACCCATTCGCTTGCTTGCCGACCGAGCAACCTATAGCGAGCGGACGGGGGTGACGTCTTATTCGGGTGATGTCATCATCACTCAAGGTACGCTCAAACTCACCGCCGATAACATTACTGTCAACTTATCAGGCTCTCGCAGTATTGATTCTGCCGTATTGACGGGGCGACCTGCCACGATGCAACAAGTGGTCACGCAAGAAAAAGTACTGGCTAAAGGTCAATCCAACAAAATTGACTATAATGACGTGACAGGTATTGTCACTCTGACGGGCAATGCCCGCGGGAGGCAAAACGGGGCAAGTTTTTAGGGCAATGTTATTCGCTACATACTAAAAATTGGCGATGTGGATGCGACGGCAGTGTGCAGTCAGCGAGTGGTGCGTATTTTTCCGCCCAATGAAGCGACCAAACGGCTAGGGGTACGCTAATGTCTGAAGAGTTCATATCAACTATACCAAACGTTCAGCCCGCTGATGCACAAGCTCAAGCCAATCGGGCCACATTAACCATGTCGCACCTCGGCAAACGCTATGGCAAACGCTGGGTGGTCAAGGACGTGTCGTTTGCGGTACAGCAAGGGCAAGTGGTGGGTTTGTTGGGTCCGAATGGGGCAGGCAAAACGACCAGCTTTTATATGGTCGTCGGTTTGGTGAACATGGATAAAGGCACGGTTAGGCTTGGCAATCAGGATTTGTCCAAACTTGCCATGCATGAGCGGGCGAGGGCAGGCATTGGTTATTTGCCACAAGAAGCCTCAATTTTCCGTAAGCTGTCCATTGCGGATAATATCCTCGCCATCTTGCAAACCCGCAAGGACTTGTCAAAATCGGCTCAAGCAGAGGAGCTAGAGCGTTTAATCAATGAATTTAACTTAAATCATGTGCGTGCCTCGATGGGCATGAGCGTGTCGGGCGGGGAGCGTCGTCGTTGTGAAATTGCTCGGGCTCTTGCCGCCGACCCCAAATTTATCTTGCTCGATGAGCCATTTGCGGGGGTTGACCCCATTTCGGTAGGGGACATTAAGTCGGTCATCACTGCCCTTAAAAATCGGGGCATTGGTGTGCTCATCACTGATCATAACGTGCGAGAAACCTTGGCGATTTGTGAGCAGGCATATATCGTGAGCGAAGGGGCGATTATTGCCGAGGGTTCGCCGAACGATATTTTAGAAAATGACTTGGTCAAAGAAGTATATTTAGGTAAAGATTTTAAGGTATAGCGTTTAACTCAATAAATATTGATAAATAGAGTATGGCAAAAAATAAAACCAGTTATGTCTGTCAAAATTGTGGGGCTCATTTTGGTAAATGGTCGGGGCAATGCTCGGACTGCGGAGAGTGGAACACCTTAGTTGAAGCGGTGAATGTCAGCCTACCGCATCACAAATCAACCTCAAAAGTCACTGCCCCACGTGGAGGTAGTGGGTCGGCAACGCATTCGGGCAACACCAATTATGCAGGTTCGCAAAGTGGCGTGATGACGCTTGGCTCGGTTAGCGTGACTTTAGATACCCGTTTGCCAACTGGCATTGGTGAGTTCAACCGAGTGTTGGGCGGTGGCTTGGTGGCAGGCTCGGTCGTACTGATTGGCGGTGATCCAGGCATTGGTAAATCCACCATTTTGCTACAAACCGCTTGTCACATGGCACAGCCAGACAGTTTGGCAGGCAGTGCCCTGTATGTGACGGGTGAGGAGTCCTTGTCACAAGTGGCAATGCGAGCACAAAGATTGGGCTTGCCTGTTGATCATCTTAAAGTCATGGCAGAAACCAACGTCGAAACCATTTGTAATGCCCTTAGCCAAGAGCAACCTGCCATTGCGGTGATTGATTCCATCCAAACCATCTATACCGATGCCATCAACTCTGCCCCAGGTGGGGTGAGTCAAATTCGTGAGTCTGCCGCCATGTTAACCCGCTATGCCAAGCAAACGGGTACGGCTCTGTTTTTAGTGGGTCACGTCACCAAAGAAGGTACGCTGGCAGGACCCAGAGTGCTTGAACACATGGTCGATACCGTACTGTATTTCGAAGGGCAAGCTGATTCCCGCTTTCGTATGATTCGAGCGGTCAAAAATCGTTTTGGTGCGGTGAATGAGCTTGGCATTTTTGGCATGACCGACACAGGTTTAAAGGAAGTTGCCAATCCATCCGCCATATTTTTGAGCCGATATGACAAACCTATTTCGGGGTCTATTGTCATGGTGAGCCGAGAAGGCACACGTCCGTTACTGGTTGAAGTGCAAGCCCTTGTCGATGACTCACAGGGGCAACCTCGGCGTATGGCACTTGGGTTAGATCAGCAACGCCTTGCTATGCTTCTTGCGGTCATGCACCGTCACGGCGGTATTCACACCAGTGGACAAGACGTTTATGTGAATGTGGTGGGTGGGGTTAAGGTATTGGAGACAGGGTCAGATTTAGCTGTGCTACTGGCTTGTGCCTCGAGCATCAAAGAAAAACCCTTGCCGTCCTCGTTGGCAGTATTTGGCGAAGTGGGATTGTCGGGCGAGATTCGCCCCGTTCCCAATGGTCAAGAACGTCTCAAAGAAGCCATAAAGCACGGGTTTACGCATGCCATTGTACCCAAAGCCAATGCCCCAAAAACACAAAAGGGTCAATTTGAAGGTATTAACGTGATTGCCGTCGATCGATTGGATACAGCGATAGATCAGGCGTTTGACATTTAAGCTCTACGAAAAAATTTGAGTCGGGAAGATAAACAGATAGAGAAAATAGTCTTGTAAAAAAGATAAGACTAGAGAATCGTGTACTTAATAGTGAAAAGTTTGGAAAGATATCTAAAAAAGATATTAAATAGCAGAAACTTGAAAAATGGCGGTGAAGGAGGGATTCGAACCCTCGATACGCGTTAACGTATACACCCTTAGCAGGGGTGCGGTTTCAGCCACTCACCCACTTCACCAAGTTGAGCATTAACGTTGAAAAATAATGCTTTGTACGCTGTAATCAGCGTGGGCGAGTATTATAGCAAAAAATTTTATTATTGCAACTGCTAGCGGTTTTCTTGCTCTAATAAATACTTAACCAACCTGTACTCGCCTTACAAAATGAACTAATAAATCGTCATTGACTACTTGTCACTTACAACCTTTTATTTATAACGTATCACTCATAGCATTGGGGCAATGTTTTCGACTAAGGTAGAAATAATAATTTCAACCAGTAGTAAACCAAAAATGGCAAATAAAGGTGACAAATCAATCATGCCTAAATTTGGGGTAATGCGACGGAATGGGGATAAAATGGGTTCAGCAAGTTGCATGATGATGCCCAAAATTGGGTGCATTTTTTGCGTAAATAACACAATCCAACTGATGATAATTGCCCCGAAAATCAAATAACGAGCCGCCCGAATAAAGCTTAGAATCAAATCCGTCGTGCCAAAAAAGAACAGCTCAATGGGGGTGTAACCGACCCCCGCCAAACTGGCATTCCCTGATAAATCAATCAGCTTGAGTAAGAATAGCAACGCAATGGCAGCAAGGCTGATTCGACCACTACCCACGGTAGGAAAAATACGGCCAAACAAATCCACCACTTGCGTAGCTTTATACGCAGGTTCAACCATGGGGTTGCTTCGCTCGAGCCCTGCAAACTGGAGCATAAAGCGGATAAAAATCAGGAGCATGGCAAAATTAATCACCATGTTAAAAAGCATAGCCAAGTTCGACATCACACCATCTCTTTCGTTGTGTCTTATATTAAAGTGTCTTGCATAAATGCGACTTATATTAAAGACGCATATTTTGTTTGAATGGGAATACTATGGGGACATGTTGTTGTGAAGCAAGGCGTTCAGGGACTTACCGTAAGCTTAATAAACCGCTGATCGAACCAGCTATTGGGCCAACTCTTGACTAATGGCTTCGCTACGGCTTACGCATGCCTGCATCGCCCGCTCAAACATGGACGCTAAATCGTCAGATTGCAAAGACTCAATTGCCGCCTGCGTCGTGCCATTTGGAGAGGTTACCTTATTGCGTAACTCGCTTGGCGTGTCATCACTGGTGATGGCAAGTTGGGCGGATCCCAAAGCCGTTTGCAGAGCGAGAGCCGAAGCATCCTTGCGAGTTAAGCCTAGCTTTTCACCCGTATCAATCATCGCTTCCATCACATAGAAAAAGTAGGCAGGGGCAGAGCCTGACACCGCTGTCACAGCGTGCAATTGATCTTCATCTTCCACCCAAATGGTCAAGCCTACCGCCCGCATTAAGGCTTCACAAGTTTGCTTTTGGCTATCAGACACGGCATCGGTAGCATATAGACCTGTTGCCCCCATTTGAATCATGGCGGGTGTATTGGGCATGGCTCGTACAATGGTTTTATGTCCATTTAGCATATTGCTCAGGCTGTCACACGTTAAGCCTGCTGCCACTGAAATCACCACTTGCTCATCCGTCAATACATCGGCAAAATCTGCGACGACTTTTGCCATCACTTGCGGTTTGACGGCCAGCACAATTACTTCGGCACCTTTAATGGCAGCGTGTGGGTCTTGAGTGGGGTCAACGCAGTTTACTTTTTTTGCAGATAGGCTGGCTCGAATGTCCTTAGAAGGGTCAGCGACTGTGATGTGAGCAGGATTGATGCTCTTGGCAAGCAATCCGCTGATCAGAGCCCCCGCCATATTACCACCACCAATGAAGCTGATTTTTTTATCTTTTAAGGTCATGAGGAATCCTTTTTATATGTTTTATTGGTTGGTTGATTGTAACTTGGCTTTTTTGGATTAATTAAAATAAATAGGCGGTTTTGCAAAATTTGCCTAGTGTATCATATAGTAACCAATATGCATGACAACTTGATGATGCGTTTGCGGATTTTTGGGGATATCAGCAATGGCTTTGGCATAAGGGCTTTGCAATAATTGAATGCCATAAGGATGGATCAACCACAGCGGTGTAGTATGTTCATCGTCCGACAAACCGACAATGAGTATCGACTCACGCATAAACTTCGGAATGCCCAAAGTTTGAGCCAGTTTTTTTCCACGCTTACTGCCCGTTCTGCCATAAAGCATCACAGGTTGTGCAGGACTATAAGGTTCAAAGGTCAATTTTAGGTTATCAAGATCGAAGTGCGATGCAGTTTGATGCAAAATTTGCTTGAAGGCTTGCCAATTAAAATGGCATCGACACATAAAATCCTTTCGTTTTTTGGTCAATGCTATGGTGATATCCACATCGTTTTCGCCTAAGTTTTTTGTCAATTTAATCTCATGATGACTTATATCGCTATTTTGCTGGTTTGGTCTAGCTTGTCTTACTTTCCAAGGGGTTTGTAACCAAGTCAGCCAATCCATGTGCAAACGAAACAGGCGATTGCGATAACGTAAAATCCGATAATCGGCATGTTGGATGAGCGTATGCTGGTCGTTGTCTTTACGCTTGCAGAGTGCCAATACTTGCTCGATGGTTTGATAAGTTGGCGTTATTCGTTGACCCGTTGTGTCATTTAGGGTGAGCCACCGATGAATGACGGCGGATTGGTGAGGGGCAGATAAGGTGAAGAGGCTCGAAATGTCAATTTCATAATGCCAAGTCGATAAGGTCGCAAATGTTGGGGGCATCCCATGAACTTTCGCTAGGGCTGCCTGTAAAGTCTCGCTAATCAACGCAGTAGCACCTTGCATCACCCCCGCCGTGCGGGCGATGGCAATGCGGGCTTGCGGGTAGCGGGTTTGGATGAGTGGCAACAATTCACTTCGCATCCATGCCCGAGCGTTTGCTTCAAAAGGTATATTTTCAGTAGGAGGGTAAGCGTTGGTCGGGTCATCGATATATGGTAAACGATGAGCTATCGCATATGCGGTAATATGTTCACGGCTAACCGTTAGCCAAGGTCGCCACAGTGTCACGGTGTCGCCACCAATGGCAATGGGTCTTTGGCGAGTTGACCAATCCCGCATGCCACCTAGACCTATCACCCCTGTGCCGTTAAACAATCGCATCAACACCGTCTCTACTTGATCATCTTGATGATGGGCAAGCAAGAGTACGTCGTCTGTATTCATCGGCTCACATAGTGCGGAATAGCGAGCCTCTCGTAGCGAGCCTTCATCTTGTCCGTTTGGATGGATATTCAAGACGGTGCATGGCATAGCATGACAGTTCGCCCAATCCAGTACCTGTCTTGCCCAATCATCACTGGCAGAGTGTAGTCTATGATTAACGTGTAGCAGTTGCGGTAAAAAAGGCAAATCACCTGATTGATATAAAATGAGGCAGGCATGAGCCAAACTCAGCGAATCTCGTCCGCCACTCAAGGCAAGCCAAATACGTTTGCCTTTTAAGTCAGCGTGATAATGCTTAAAACTTTTAAGAAGAGAGGAAAGGGGGTCGTTTGGCGAAGGCATTGGCTAGCGTCACAAACAGACCGTAGAATCAAAGCGTTTCAACCGCTCATAACGGGTATCCACTAAGCTGTCAACTGGCATGGATTGTAATTCTGACAACTGTTCTTGTAGCAGGGCTTGCAGTCCTGTCATCACAGGTTTGCTATCAATATGTCCGCCCACGCCTTCATCGACTACCGCATCAATTAGCCCCAACGCATACAAATCGTCTGCCCCAAGTTTCAAGGCATTGCTTGCGTCACTCGCTTTTTCCGCAGTTTTCCATAAGATAGAGGCACAGCCCTCGGGGGAGATGACCGAATAAATGCTGTTAGATAACATATTGACCCGATCACCAACGCCAATCGCCAGTGCCCCGCCCGAGCCCCCTTCACCAATTACGGTAGCGATAATGGGAGTTTTTAAACGGCTAAACACCGCCAAACTTTCGGCGATTGCCGCCGCTTGCCCTCGCTCTTCGGCATCCACCCCTGGGTATGCCCCTTGCGTGTCTATAAAGGTCATGAGGGGTAGTCCAAAGCGTTCGGCAAGGCGAGCGAGGCGGATGGCTTTGCGATAGCCCTCGGGGTTTGCCATACCAAAGTTATGGGCAACCCGCTCACGGGTGCTACGCCCCCGATGCTGACCGATAACGACGACAGGCTTGCCATCAAAGCGGGCTAAACCGCCAATCACTGCTCGGTCATCGGCAAATGCTCGATCGCCGTGCAACTCATCAAACTCGGTGAAAAGCTGACTGACATAGTCCAAAAAAATGGGGCGTTTGGGATGGCGGGCAAGCAATACGGTTTGCCATTTATCGTTGACATCAGTAGCAGACGGTTTGTCGGCTTGTAGTGATGCCTGTGCTTGCTCGATAATCTCGCTCATGAGGATACCTTTTCGCTATTTTGAGCATCTTGTTCATCCATGGCCTTAGTGTGCACTGCTAAATTCATGCCCCACCGCTCAAACTCTTCCACATCATCTTGCAATTCGCTAATGAGCAACTGATTGACTTCATCATCCGCATCGTCTGGCACGGTAACTTGCCAATGAGCTTCATCGATAACACTTATCGTCATGTTCGGCACATACTCACTGCGACTGTGATGAGCCAACACCGCAAGCCTGAGTAGCAAACAGAGATAAATCAGATTATTACCGCCAATCATCTGCACTTGTTCAAGTTTATCGAGCTTGAGCTTACGGCGATGCGTGAGTGCCAATTGTGCCATTTTGAGTTGATCAACTTGTGAAAACCCAGGAATATCCGAGTATTCAAGCAAATAGGCACTGTGACGATGATAGCCACTGTGGCTAATCGCTAGCCCAATTTCATGCAAATAAGCGGCTCGTCTGAGCAAATCGGCATCCTCGCTGGTGAGTCCGAGCCGATGCTGGACTTGCTCGAACAACTGCTGTGCGGTGTTGACTACCCGTCCTGCCTGTTCTTTATCCACCGAATAGCGGACAATCAATGCTTGCACACTGCGGTCACGCACATCTTCGCTGGCAAAGCGTCCGAGCATGTCGTACATTACGCCCTCTCTGAGAGCCCCGTCCGAATAGGTGATGGTATCAATGCCCAGCACCTTCATCACTGCCCGAAGCACCGCCACACCTGCGGGAAAAACCGCCTTACGATGCTCTTTGACACCATCAAGCTCAATGTCTTCCACACGCTCAATTTCAATCAGTCGTTTTTGTAACTGTTTAACGCCTTTATAAGTGATTCGTTCTTGCTCATCCGCCCAGCCTTCGCTAACGAGCACATTGCGTACCGCTTTGATCGTGCCACTTGAGCCCACCACACTCGACCAACCCGTTTCTTGATATCTGCCACTAATCGCCAAAATTTCTTTACGGGCGGCAGCAATGGCTTTGTCGAATGCCTTATCAGTAATGTCGCCGTCATCAAAAAACGACTTGGTAAATGCCACACAGCCCATTTGTAAACTTTCGGTTAAAATCGGCTCGAACCCTTGCCCGATAATAAACTCGGTTGAACCGCCACCAATGTCGATCACCAAACGCTGATCGCTACTGGCGTTGGTGTGCGACACGCCCAAATAAATCAACCGAGCTTCTTCTCGTCCCGCGATAATCTCAATGGGTTTGGGTAAAATATCGTTAGCACGTTTGATAAATTCATCGGCATTTTTGGCTTGGCGTAGGGCATTGGTCGCAACAATCCGCAAGCGGTCTGGCGATACCGATTCCAATCGCCCGACAAAACGGGTCAGACAGTCAAGTCCTCGTTGCTGTGCCTCTTCACTCAAGCGATTATTAGCATCTAGTCCTGCAGCCAGTTGCACTTTTTCGGACATTGAGGCGACTTTACGCACCTCGCCATGATCAAGACGGGCGATGGCGAGGTGAAAACTGTTTGAACCGATATCAATGGCTGCCATCAGCTCATTGTCAGCAAGAAAATTGGTGGGCATGGAAGGCATTCAACAATAAAAAATGATGGCAGATATTTAAGCATTTATGGCTGAGGGTGGCAAGGTTAAGATTTGAAGTTGATTGGTTGAACGTCACCTTTGGGGTTGGGCAGATTGGGATAATGATGCTCATGCTCAACGTCGCATGCTTCGCCTACGACAGAACCATCGTTTTTAACAGGTTTATGAATATAACCAATACGTTCTTCGGGCGGTAAATGCTCATGCTCCCAAACCATCACGGCTTGCAAACAAGTTTGTCGTTGCTCGGCGGTCAGCTTGCGTCCGTCCGCCCATTTACCAATTTCAATCGCCTCACGGAATGAGGCAACAATTTCAGGGGTAAGTGAGGCAAGAATGGTGTTTTTGTTCATAAATTTTCCGTTATTAGTGCTATATAAGATTTCAAACAAGTCAACGAATAAGACAATGAGAGTTTATTTAGGTTACTATACCTGATTATTAGCTAAATCAAAAAACCAAACGTTTGGCACAGATAAATTGCTAAAAGTAGTTGACACGATTAAAAATTAGGCTATAATAGCCAACCTCAAATCGAGTAAGACCTTTAAAAAAATTTATTGATTCATATTGAATTAAATAAACAAAAGGTTTAACAAGATTGATCATGCGCCCGTAGCTCAGTTGGATAGAGCGTCTGGCTACGAACCAGAAGGTCGGGAGTGGGCCTCGCTCCGGGCGTGCCAAATTTGCAATATCACAGTAAGACTTTAGAAGCCAAATCTGCGTCATCGATAAAAACCACCGTCAACACGGTGGTTTTTTTATGCCTGATGGTTTGGTTTAAGCCTTTAAGTTGATTTGCATATAAATCAGTTTGGTTAAATGCTTTAGAGCTAACATGAAAAAAGCACCATTGAGGTGCTTTTTTTAATAACTTCAATTTATTAAGAGCGTCTCCCATCTAGCACTTTATCGGCGTTTTCAGCAAAGTCTTCTTCAAACCCACTGCCAAACTCATCATCAAAGCCGTCACCTTGATAAGCATGCTGATCATTAAAGGTTACAACTTCATCGACAAATTCAGGTTTCACGGTCACCACAAAATCATCACGAGATAAGCCCATAGCTAGTGGAATTGAACTCGAGATATAGATGGATGAATACGTACCTGCAATCAAGCCGACAAACAAAGCAACCGAGAACCAAAATAGTCCAGCACCGCCCAAGAACATCATGGCAATCACCACGAGGAACACGGTGGAAACTGTCATGATGGTACGGCGTAAGGTTTCCGTCAACGATAAGTCAATAATTTGGCGTGGCAATGCCCCCCGCACACGGCGGAAGTTTTCCCGAATGCGGTCATACACCACGATGGTGTCATTAAGCGAATAACCAATCAAGGCGAGCACCGCCGCCAATACCGTCAAATCGAACGGAAACTGAAAAATCGCAAACACGCCCAGTACCACAATGGCATCATGAAACAAGGCAAGTAATGCCCCGACAGCAAGCTTAAACTGAAAACGCACCGCCACATACAGCATCATCATGCCGAGAGCAACGCCGATGGCAAGAAGCGAGTTTAAATACACCTCATTGCCCACTTGCGAACCGATGATGCTCACGCTACTGATGGTGGCATCATTGCCAGCCATGTCGAGTGCTTGATTCAGTTTGGTTTCTAAGCCATCGGTCGCATCGGACTGGGGTGGCAGGCGTACCAGCAAGTCAGTGTTACTGCCTAAATATTGCACCACCGCATCATCAAACCCAGCTTCTGCTAACGTGTTGATGACCTCGGTTTGCTCAACGGGCTGTTCATAAGTCACATCGGCAGACACCCCGCCCGTAAAGTCCAAGCCCAAATTTAAACCATTAAATATCAACGCTCCAATGCTGATGAGCACCATCAATATCGAGAAAATTGCCATTGGCTTTTCGATATTCATAAACGGAATGACCCGTTTTTTACCCATGGCTTTCACGCCACCTTCTGATAGGGCCGCATCATCAGCAGATAGATCTTGCACTGCTAACTCTTTTGCATTGTCCACAGCATTTAAATCGTCAGTGGTTGCGTCGTTTTGAGTCTTATCAATGGGAGTCTTGACCAAACTACCATGAACATTGCCATCGGCTTTGCTGGGCGAGTTATCCGCTACTTGTTTGGATTTTGCATTCGCTTGGCTGGTAGCAGCAGTCGCATTATTACCTTTGCCATCTCGGCGAGGGCGACGACGACGCTTGTGCGTTTTGGTATCATCGACCGTTTCTGCACGAATCGGGCTATCTTGCCCGCCATTGTTCGCGTCCACATCTAACGTTTTATTTTGCTTCGGCTCAGTCGCCATAGTTGTTCTCCTAGCCTCTTAACCGATGCTTAATTTTTTAACAGATTTACGGTTGCCATAAGCAAGTTGCACCAAAGCACGGGTGACAATAATGGCAGTAAATAGTGAGCTTAAAATACCAATAGCAAGCGTGATGGCAAACCCTTTGATGGGACCTGAACCAATCGAAAATAGCACGATAGCGACCAATAATGTGGTGATATTACCATCAAAAATACTGCTAAACGCTCGGTCAAAACCTGCCACAATCGCCGATTTTGCTCTCGCTCCTTCGCTAATCTCCTCTCGTATCCGCTCAAAAATGAGCACGTTGGCATCGACTGCCATACCAATGGTTAAGACAATGCCCGCAATACCTGGCAAGGTGAGGGCTGCCCCCATAATCGATAACACTGCAATGATAATGATGAGATTAAATGCCAACGCAATGTTGGCAATCATGCCAAACAAACGATAGAAAATAATCATAAAAATGAACACCAACGCATAACCTACCTGCGTTGAGAACAAGCCATCGTCGATATTTTGCTGACCGAGCGAAGGCCCAATGGTGCGTTCTTCAATAAAATACATTGGGGCTGCCAGGGCACCCGAGCGAAGTAGTAACGCCAGTTCCGACGCCTCAGCAGGACTATCTAAGCCCGTGATACGAAACGATGAGCCCAATACGGCTTGAATGTTGGCTTGTGAGATGATTTTGGTTTCAGCATAAGGCGTGCGGGTTTCAATAGTTTCCCCAGTTTGTGGGTCTGTCGAAAACTCAACCTTTTGCTTATTTTCAATAAACAACACCGCCATTTGCTTGCCCACCGCATCACGTGTGGCGTTTTGCATAAGCTTACCGCCTGCGGTATCTAGCGTAATGTTCACTTCAGGTGTGCCATTTTCATCACGTCCGACCTGTGCATTTTGTACGCTAGTACCAGTCAAAATAGGCTGACGTTTCAGCAGTGAGGGCGGACCATCAAGCGACATGAAGGGATAGCTTTCTGTCCCTGCTGGCACCACACCACCATCATAAGTGGCGTTTTCGTCCGCTACCAAACGGAACTCAAGGTTGGCAGTGCGTCCCAAAATCCGCTTTGCCACCGCTGTGTCTTGCACGCCTGGCAATTCAATCACAATGCGGTTGTCCCCTTGCGACTGTACAACGGCTTCGGCAACGCCAATTTCTTCAATACGGTTGCGTAATGTCGTTAAGTTTTGCTCGAGAGCGTAGGTGTTGATTTCATCGAGTGTTGCATCATTGTAGGTCAATTCAATGCCTGGCCCTTGATCATCAATGATGGCACGGGTATTGAATCGATTTCGCTCGGTAGCCAGCAAGATTTGCTCGGCTCGGTCACGAGCATCAACATCGTTAAAATGTAGCAATAAGCCAGTGCCTTGCACGCTCACGCCTTTGGTAGGAATTTTTTCGCTTCGCAGGGCTCGCCGAACATCGCTGACCGCACTGTCTAGACGTTGCTCTAACGCCTTGTCCATATCTACCTCAAGGACAAATCGCACCCCGCCTCGTAAGTCTAGCCCAAGCTTGAGTGGTTTCGCCCCAAGACTGCGTAGCCATTCAGGCGTGGTTTGGGCGAGGTTCAACGCCACCACATAGTCGCCCCCAAGTTCTCGGCGTAGCACCTCTTGAGCTTTGAGTTGCGTCTCACCATCGTTTAAGCGAAGCAAGGCACTGTTATCGCCAAACGACGGATCATGATAATCGATACCTGCCGCCGTCAAAGCGGTTTCGGCATCGCTTAACACGGTTTCATCCAAAACGGTTGCCGCCGATTCGCTGCTGATTTGCACCGCAGGTTCATCGGGGTAGAGATTGGGTAGGGCGTATAGCCCAGCGATGGCAAGAACCACCACGATTAACACATATTTCCAGGCGGGGTAGTGCATAATGACTTCTTAGCAAGTAGAAAACAGCAAGTAAAGAACAAAAAATGAGTAACTTATATTGAGTAACTTATATATAGTTTAATCGTATATTTTACTCGGTTGTTCAGGCATTTAATTGGGTATCTATCTAGTTATAGATTGATTGGCGATTCATGATAGCCAAAGTCAAATAAATTCGATACCAAGCAGGCGAGTAATGATAAATAAGCAATACGTCGAGCGAGCCTAACCCCGAAGCGAGTTAGTTTGACGCGGGCTAGGGTTATTTTGCAACGCCTTCAATCGTACCATTGGGTAGCACCGAGATGACTGAAGAGCGTTGCACCATGACCTCATTGTGGTCATTGAGGCTCACAATGGCATAATCCCCCTCAATCGCCTTAATACGACCCATCAGTCCCCCTGCAAAAATGATTTCATTATTGACAGCAAGGGCTTCCACCATGTTTTTATGCTCTTTGGCACGCTTGGACTGCGGACGAATCACCAAAAAATAAAACATGGCAAAAATAGCAATCGGAAAAATCCATTGCAAAATGGGAGAAGGGGCGGCTGCGGCCTCGGCAGCAAAGGCAGGTTGAATCAAACCCAATAAAACCAAAGCAGGCGTTATAGAGGCAATTTTGGCAAACGAACTCATGGTATGTCCTATACTAACCGCATTTCAAATTTCAAATTTCAAATCCTACTCAATTTCACCTTCTAATCGAAGCTCGGATTGAGAGTCGCTTAAGCTTTGTATTAGCCTGAGGATAACAACCAGCTATAAATGGTAGTTTTTGAAATGGTTACTTTGAAATGCTCATGTGTAAAAAAATAACCCGCATGGTAACAAAAAAAGCGGGGTTTGATAATCTTTAATTGCGGTAAGTTTGGCACAATACAAGTGGCGGGCTAAGCTTGATAGGTAGAATGATATGTCGAATTGACGTGCAAACCGTTCCGCTTCGCTCACAACATCAGTCAAAAAGCTGGCGTATTCAACGGGGCGCAAAACCGCTATAATCATCCCCATATTTCATAAAGGACGTTTGTTATGCGTATCGTATTGCTGATTTTATTGTTTATTATTTTTGGCTATTCGCTTGGTTTGGTATTGGTTAATGGTTCTGAAGTGGGCGTGAATTTGCTGTTCACGCAAGCACCAACCATGAATCTGGGGCTACTCATTATCCTAAGCATCGGTTTGGGAGTTGTTTTGGGCATGCTACTGGCGTTGCTTTTATTTAGAGTGCTACAAAACAAATGGGAAATTAGCCGTTTGAATAAAGAAAACAACCGCCTGCAAGAAGAACTGAAACAAGCGAATATCGCTATTGATCGCCAAGCCAATGCTGGCACATTGGATCAGCCCGTTTAAAAGACCGCAGGCACGGAATCTGAGGATAAAGAGGCTAAAATTTACAATAAGAATAAATTATCGCCTAGGCCCAGGCAGCCTGCAATTAAGTCGCCAATCATCGTTGCCCTCGATAAACCTTCTAAAGCCGAAGCGTTGTCGCTTGCTGATAGCCTTGATCCAACCTTATGTCGGGTGAAAGTAGGCAAAGAGTTGTTTACCCGGACAGGCACGGACATTTTGGAGGCGTTGCATCACCGAGGGTTTGAGGTGTTTTTGGATTTAAAATTTCATGACATCCCAAATACGACTGCTCAAGCGGTATTAGCAGCAGCAGATAGCGGGGTGTGGATGGTGAACGTGCATGCCAGCAGTGGCATGGATGCCATGCAACTTGCTAAACAACGTCTGCTTGATGGGGGTTATGATACCTTGCTCATTGCGGTGACGGTGCTGACATCCATGTCGGAACAAGGCTTAACCCAAATTGGCGTGCATGGCTCACTCGATGAGCAGGTCATGCGATTGGCAAAGTTGACTAAAGAGGCGGGCTTAGATGGCGTGGTTTGTTCAGCAAAGGAAGCAAAACAACTCAAGCAAGCATTCGGGCAGGATTTTAAATTGGTTACTCCCGGTATTCGTCTGCCTGAGGATGACAAAGGCGACCAATATCGCATTTGTACACCCTTCGATGCGATACAAAATGGGTCAGATTATTTGGTCATTGGACGTTCGATTACTGCCGATCCAGACCCAATCGCAAAACTACACCACATTCTAGAAACTATAGTTTAAAAAATTCGAATCTCGAAGCCTAACCAATTGACCCACTTACTTTTATGAAATTGCAACTTTAAAGCGACTTACACATAGACAGAGATGAAAGGAGGGGTAAACCGATTGGTGCCATTCCCAAAACGGATGCTGACATGATTTTGGTGGCTGGCGATACCGCTAATAGTGATAAGGGGATGGTGTGGCTACAACAGCAAGCGATAAGTTTAGATAAGCCCATTCTCACCATCGCCGGTAATCATGAATACTTTAATGAGGACGTATTGACATTTGATGCCACACTAGCCAGCTGGGATAACTTTACCGATGTCAATAACGATGTCGATGCTTCTACGAATGCTCTGCCCAATAAGACAGCAAATTACAATTACGGACAAGGCGTGCGGGTCTTGCAATGTCAAGCCGTGGATTATGAGGAAGTGCGGATTTTGGGGTGTACGTTATGGACGGATTATGAATATCAACGCACGCCCGACACCATCCCGCAAGCCCTAAAATTCATGCGTGACTATCAGCAGATTCGAGCAGGGGAAGCGTTATTTAGCCCCGAGGTTTCCATGCAACTTCATGCCAAACAGCGGGCGTGGCTGAAGTCAGCGTTGCAAACCGCACATGACGAGCAAAAAACGGTGGTTGTCATGACCCATCACAGTGTCAGCCCCTTATCGGTATCGAAGAAATATGCACATTTGCCCAGTAACGCAGCGTTTGTCACCGATTTGTCGCACTGGATGCACGCAGCGTGGGCACCCAAACTGTGGGTGCATGGACACACGCATGAAGCCTTTGATTATCGACTTGGTAACACACGGGTTGTTGTGAATCCTCGTGCCTATCCGGGCGAAGTGAGTAGCACCGAGCTTGAATTTGCATGGCAAAAGGTGGTTGAAATATAGATGTCGTCCACTCATTCGCCCGCCCAGCCTACAATGTCTATTCCTAAGCCTGCCCCCACACCCGCTCATTTACATGAGAGCATGATGCGGTCGGTAGCCGTATTGCCCGAGGGCAAACGCTTAATTTTGTTCACCCGCCATTCTTTGCGGGAACGCTCAAATGGCGGTGGGTTCGCCAGTAGCGATTTACCGCTCACGCCAAAAGGGCGGGTGCTGGCAAAGGCATGGGGAAGGTGGCTTGCCGAGCATCTACCGTATTCGCTCGATACGCCAAGCATCGCCAGCCCGATTATGCGGTGTGTGAATACCGCGATATTGATGCAGGAAGGGGCAAGGGTGTCGCATCCCGTGACTCCCCAAACGCTACTGGTTGAACCAGGTAGTTTGGTGACCGATGCCGAGCGGGCGAACGCCTTGTTTAAGCAGATTGGGGCATTGAATTTTATCAATGCCTTCTTAGCAAACACACTGGATTGCACCAAATCTGCCGAACATGGGGCAGGCGATTTATTACATTTGTTGTTTGAGCATCAGCCCAAGCCCAATCAGCTCGCCTTAGCGGTCAGCCATGATACGTTGTTGGCAGCGTTTTTGGGCGTGATGCTGCGTGACTTTATGTCCGATGCTCGTGGAAAAAGGCAACTGGACTGGAACGACTGGCCTAAAATGATGGAAGGGGTGTTTGTGTGGTTCGATGATGCGGATAAGTTTGCAGATGCAACGGCATATTTGATTTGGCGTGGGGTGGAATATGAGTTGCCAGTATCGATGTTATACTCAAGCTAAATCAGCCTATTGCAGACGTGAGCAGGGGTTTACCCTAATCGAAGTCATGGTGGCTCTCGCCATTTTGGCGATGGTAGCAGTAGTGGCATCCAAGGCAAGTGGCACTTATTTACGCTCGGTTAATAATTTAAAAGTGCGCACACTGGCTCAATTTGTGGCTCAAAATATTGCCACTGACTTAACCTTAAATCCTACCGCCATAACCCGCGAACAAACCCGCCAAGTTGAGTCGCAAGGGCGAGCTTGGCTGGTCACAGTCGCCCCACAGATTGACCCCAATTTATCGCAATATGCTTCGCCATCTATGACGCAATCCATGTCGCAAAGTACAGGTTCTAATGGCTCATCGCCCTTTGCTACCTTAACCCCCGTGCAAATTACGGTTGCCCCGATGGATGAAGCAGGACAAGTGGCGAATTCGGTTGCCGACCTTACGGTAGTGGTACGTCAACATGCCGAGTAACGTTTTTTATCCGTCATCAAAGCCATGGCATCAGACGGGCTTTACCCTGCTTGAATTAATGGTGGCAATGGCAATTTTTGCCATGATGGCGGTGGCAGGCTGGCAAGTGTTTGATAATCTTAGTCGCAGTGGCGAACGTGCAGGAGAGCAAACAGCGGTGCTCGAGAGCTTGCAATACGGCTATAGCCAAGTGGCACGGGATATGGGGCAGGTGGTAGCGTATCACTCGCCACAGAGCGTGAGTGCAGAAGCTGATAATGGCAGTGGGGGGATGCGTCGTAATGGCTTTACCTTAACCGATAATACCCTGAGTTTTATCCGCTATGCCGACCCTGACCCCCGCTATCCCAATGCCAATTTGCTAGAGCGGGTGAACTATGAGTTTAAGGATAATTATCTGATACGTCAGCGTTATCGTTCATTAGACGCATACAGCAATGACGTTCCTATCGAAAGTTTAGTCGTGGGCGATGTGTCGGCAGGACAATGGCAAGTGTTGCTACCTGAGCCGAGTGCCATATTTCCCGTTGATGATGCCTCGACCGAAAACCAAAATAGCCTAAGCCTACCCTCCCAAAATGGTGAAAACCCATCAGGTCAGGCTGGCTCTAGCATGGCGTTACCCGAATTGCCCAAAGGCGTGAGCGTCAGTTTTGTCGCAAAAATGGGGAATGAGGATATTCCCATCACTTGGCAATTTGCTCTACCATCTGTTCCGCCCAACGTTAAAACCCCGCCTAAACCTGAAGAAGAGCCATCACCAAACCCATCACACAATCCTGATCCATCGCCAGACCCGTCGCCTAATCCAGACCCGCCAGAC
>JAAXIL010000133.1:0-2175 GCA_012270355.1 Psychrobacter sp. | reverse complement strand
CTACCATCTGTTCCGCCCAACGTTAAAACCCCGCCCAAGCTTGCAGAGGAACATTCGCCCGACCCTGACCCATACCCAGACCCGTCGCCTAATCCAGACCCGCCAGACGGTGAAGAGTGAGGGTTGATGATGAACCGTAAGTATTCGTTCTCGTTCTCAGTAATAACGCATACACCTGTCCCGTCTGAGCAACGAGGCGTGGCATTATTGACCGTATTGCTACTGGTGGTTGCCATCACCGTGCTGGCAGGGGCAATGATGGCGAAACAAAAAATCGCCTTGCGTCAATATGACTTGCTACAAACCCAAAATCAGCTCAATCATGATGTGCAAGCAGGCATCAACTTTGCGGTGGCGATGATACAAGCCGATGCAAAAATCAATGCGTTTGATGGGGTGAGTGACGCTTGGGCACAGCCGATTGACATTCCGTATGGCGGGGAAAATGGTGTTACCCCCTCGCAAATCAGTATGCAAATTGTGGACGCCTCGGGCAGATTTAATCTCAATAATCTCTATCACGCTGGGGCGGCGGATGAACAAGCGGTTGCGATATTCGGCATGTTGCTTGCTCAAGGTGGCGTGGAAGCCAGTTTGGCATATGCGGTGGTGGATTGGCAAGCTCCGGACGGCGTCACCTAGCCCGAGGGTGGGGGAGAGGCGGTGACTTACGCATTGCAAGCGGACAGTTCCACTGGCAATACCACGCCCGCCATTCGCTCGCAGATTGGCAATCAGCCCTTTATCAGTGTGGACGAGCTGGCATCGGTGAAAGGCTTCGATGGCGAAGCAGTTGCCAAGCTTAAGCCTTATGTCACTGCCGTGCCGTACTATTTACCGATTAACGTCAACACTGCAAGTCCTGTGCTACTGAATGCTTTGAGCGAAAATGGGGAAGACTTTGCGTCGTTTGCCGAGCAGATGCAAACCAGTCCTGCCCAAACGCTGGACGATGCACTTGCCATGTCGCCTTGGAATGGCATGGAATCAGAACAATCAAACAAGCTTAAGCCAATGCTGGCTGTGGAAAGTGGAGCGTTTGTGACGTTAATCGATATTTCGATGCCTGCTCGAAATAAAGACGACAACGACCGCCACCGCTATGTGACAGCAATGATTAGTAAAATACCTGCCAATAGGGTAGAGCAAGCGGATACGACTGCCTCAAGTAACGCGTCCATGACTAACAATGAGGTAGGCGACGATGCCAGTCAAGCGGTGATTGAGCCGTTTAATATCAGACAATGGACGTATCGCCCTACCTTATAAATAACGATAAAAAATTGATAAACGGTTAATCAAACCGATAAATGTCCATGCCCAAGCTATGATGTGCCATGCTTTCATGCACGGCAGACACCCGCTGACCTGCCCCCAATGCAAAAAATAACGGTAATAAATGTTCAGAAGTTGGGTGCACCGCTTCAATATTAGGGTACGACCGCCAATCTAACGCTGTCGGAATGTCGGTTTTAAGCTGATGAAGTAGCCATGTTTTGAAGGTTTTAGCATCGGGCTCTTCTTGCTCGTTGTACCATGCTAAGCGGTGTAAATTATGGGTAATGTTGCCCGAGCCAATCAATAAAATTTGCTCATGGCGTAATGCCTCAAACATTGCCCCAAGCTGATAGCAGGCATAAGCATCAAAATGACGGGGCAGAGCAATTTGAATAATTGGTACGTTTGCCTCAGGATAGAGGTGAGCCAGTGGCGACCACACGCCATGGTCGAGCGGACGCAAAGGATTAAACTGACAACTCACGCCAAATTCATTTAATTGACTGGCGAGCGATTCCGCCAGCAAAGGGTGACCCAAGGCAGGATACTCAAAGCCATTTAATTCGCTAAACCCTTGAAAGTCATGCCACGTTTGCGGTTTGGGGTTATTGCAAATGGTTAAACTGTCCGCTACCCAGTGAGCCGACATGATAACAATGGCTTGCGGTTTTGGCAGATTTTGCCCAATGCGGGCGAGGGCATTGGTCGTGGCATTTTGTTCGATGGCTAAGGTCGGCACGCCATGCGAAATAAACAAGGCAGGCAAGGTTGTTAGCGGACGCACCGATCGCATCACCGTTTGACTGGTCAGCCGATGACGTGAATGGGGGCGTGAGGATTTGGATTGAGGGGTTTTGGTCATGCCTTTATAATGGGGGTGATTGGCATCAGAATAAA
>JAAXIL010000041.1 GCA_012270355.1 Psychrobacter sp. | reverse complement strand
GTATGTTAAATGCCTCTGCTAAGTGGACGATGCCGATTCGTAATTGGGGACAGACAGTGATGCAGCTGTCTATCTATTTCCCTGGTTGATTAGATTCGGTGATGCGTCTTTAATTTAGTTGACACAGAGTTTTGAACGCCCTCTAATTGTGCCTAACCTTAGCTTTTAAATTTCAAATAACATTGGACGTTTAATCCTCATAAAAATTGCCAATAATAAAGGATTTATCATGCAAAAACTCATACTCACCACCGCCCTTATTGCCCTACCTTTAGTTGCTCAAGGGGCAACTTACGAGATTGACCCACCCCACGCCAACGTGAGATTTTATATCGACCACTTTGGCACCTCCACCAATGCGGGCGGTTTTTATAATCTAACAGGCACGGTGGATTATGACCGCTCTGCCAAAAAAGGGGCGGTGGATATTACCATCCCAATGGATAACCTGAACACGGGTATTACCCATTTTGACGAGTCGCTAAAAAGTAAGGACTTTTTTAATATCGAAACATACCCAACTGCCCGCTTTGTTTCGACCGATTGGCAGTTTCGACAAACAGGGGATAAAAAAGACGTGGCTCAGGTCACAGGAAATTTAACGCTGAATGGACAAACCCATCCCGTCACGTTGACTGCCACTAAATTTAACTGCTATCAAAGCCCCATGCACAAAGCTCAGGTTTGTGGCGGTGACTTTTTGACGACCATCGATCGTACTAACTGGGGTATTGATAAATACGTGGCGATGGGCGTGAGCAAATTGGTGACGCTGAATATTCAAATTGAAGCCATCAAAAAGTAGCCGTATAACTTTCTTCAAACCATAAAAAAAGCCCATACGTTTCACATTAAAGATATGGGCTTTTGCCCACAGTTTTGACTTAATCAAACAAATCGCCTAACTTTTCAAAGAACGACTTTTTGTGTGGCGATTGGTCTTGCTTGTCTTTATCACCATCGTTGCTGTCGAGCGTTTCTTGGAACTGCTTGAGCAAGTCTTTTTGCTCACGAGTCAAGTTCACAGGCGTTTCGACCATGATGCGACAAATCAAATCTCCTTTCATGGTCGTCCGCACAGGGGTTACGCCCTTACCTCGCACCCGTAGCAACTTACCGCTTTGCGTGCCTTCCGCCACTTTGATTTTCACCTTGCCGTCCAGCGTGGGGATTTCCACCTCTTTACCGAGTGCCGCATCAGTGATGCTAACGGGCACGTCCATGTAAAGGTCTGCCCCTTGTCGCTTGAACACGGGGTGAGGCTCTACATTGACTTCCACATATAAATCGCCATTTTGCATGCCCCCGCCTGCCGCTTCGCCTTCGCCCGCCAAACGGACACGGTCACCATCGTCCACCCCTGCAGGTATGGTCACCTCAAGCGTGCGAGACTTTTCTTTTACGCCACTGCCATGACAATCGGGGCATGGGTTTTTAACTTGCTTGCCTGATCCGCCACAGTTTGGACAGGTTTGCTGTACGGCAAAAAAGCCTTGTTGCATCCGAATTTGCCCTTGCCCGTGACAAGTGGAACACATCACGATGTCTGAGGCATCTTTTGCCCCTTTGCCATCACAGGTGTCACACGGAGCAGGAGCAGAAAAACTGATTTCTTTTTTGCAACCTTTGACCGCCTCCTCAAGCGTCAAATCGAGCACATACCGCAAGTCTGACCCACGGCGAGAGCGTCCACCACCGCCCCGAGCTTGACCAAAAATGTCGCCAAAGTTGCCAAAAATATCGCCAAAAATGTCTTGGAAGTTGCCTGCCCCACCAAAACCGCCACCGCCCATGCCATTTTCAAACGCCGCATGACCCATGCGGTCGTAAGCCGAGCGTTTTTGTGCGTCGCTTAGCACCTCGTATGCCATTGACGCTTCTTTGAACTTTTCTTCGGCATCGGGATCGTCAGAGTTGCGGTCAGGGTGATACTTCATCGCCAGTTTACGATAGGCTTTTTTGATTTCTCGTTCGTCAGCGGTTTTGCTCACGCCCAATACTTCATAGAAATCACGCTTGCTCATGGGTATTCCTCAACAATGTTGGTTCAATAAAATGTTTGCTAAATAAATTCTTGGATGATGGGGTTTATGGCGATGGTTGGGTAATTTATCAAGCATTTGTTTTCAAACGGCGGGTTTGAGCATTCCTGCATCATAAAATGATAAAATAAGCCCTCGTTGTTGACTGGCTATCCTAATGAAAAAGCTACTTACCGTCATTGTTCTAATGTTGCTCATTGCTGTTGGAGTCATAGCCGGCTCACCGTACTATGTGGCGTATCAAATGGGGCAAGCCTATGAGGCTCGAGACGGTGACGCTTTAGCCCGTCATATTGACTTTGAGCAAGTGCGTCCGAGTATAAAAAATCAACTGACCACCCGCTTTCAGGCTACGCTTGCTCAGTATCCGGCCATCGACCAGCTTGGGGGTGACCCACTTCGAGCCTTTGCCAGTCAATTTATCAATACGTCAGTCGATAAGGCGGTGACTGCCGAAAATGTCGCTAATCTTATTCGCACGCAAGGACAAGTGGACGATGCCACCAAACAACTGGCAGTGGCTTGGGCAATCGCCAGCAATAAGGTGAATTTAACCGAGCTGGTTCAAGGCATGATTGCCAATCGGGGCGACGTGCAAGCCGTGGCAAAAGAGCAAATGGCACAGGTGCTTGCCAGCCCTGAATTTGAGCAGGCAAGACAAGGCAATACCAGTACGACTGATAGCCAGCCAACCCTCGCTTATTGTGGTTATGACTGTTTTACGATTTAAGGGCAGGTACAAGGCTTCACTGTCACGGCATATCTACAGCGTCAACGGCTGGTTAATGGGCCAGTCGTGGAAGGGGAATTGCCTTAGGATTAAATATGTCATGACAAAACAAACAACCACGCCACCCATTACCCTGCTTGATGGCGGACTTGGACGTGAACTCGAGGCTCGAGGAGCACCATTTCGCCAGCCCGAATGGTCTGCCCTTTGTCTAATTGACCCCGATGCCCATCACTTTGTCGTGGACACGCATCTCGCCTATTTAAACGCAGGGGCAAGCGTCATTACCACCAATAGCTATGCCATTACCCCGTTTCACATTGGCGAGCGGTTTGATACGTCGAGTGAGGCACTGGCAAAAACAGCAGGGCGATTGGCTCGGCAAGCGGTTGATGACTTTATGGCGAGCAAAGATAAGCAAGCGGATAAAGGAAATGCTCACCCTTTGCCAAAAGTAGCAGGCAGTTTGCCCCCATTATTTCGCTCTTACCGTCCTGATTTATTCGATGCCGATAATGCCTATGATTTGGCAAAACCACTCATCATTGGACAACAAGATGATGTGGATGTATGGCTGATTGAAACCACCGCCAGCATTCTTGAAGCAAAAACGTGGCTGACAAGTTTGGCTCAGTTTGACATGGCAAAGCATCCCATTTGGCTATCGTTTACCTTGGCTGATGATGAGTTAAGTGAGAATGAAGCTAACTACCCGACGCCAAAGCTACGTTCAGGCGAAACGGTCAGCGAAATGATAACGCAGGTGTTGGCATGGCAAGCAAGCGGATTGGACGTAGATTTGGGGCAAGCAATCGAGGCGATATTGTTTAATTGCTCACAACCTGAGGTCATGACATCGGCTCTTAAGGTAGCAGGTGACGAATTGCAGGCTCAAAACAGCCCGCTTAGATTGGGCGTGTATGCCAATGCGTTCGCCCCCAAGCAGTCTGCCAAACAAGCCAATCATGAGTTACGCCAAATGCGAGCCGACACCACGCCCGAGGGTTATGGCGAATGGGCAAACCAGTGGATTGAGGCAGGGGCAAGCATCATTGGCGGGTGTTGTGGCATTGGCGTGGCTCACATTGCTCATTTGCATCAGGTGTTTGCGACAGAGATATGACCGTATAAAAAGTTAAGAACCTGTATTCATAAGCTAAAATCAGGGTATTTTTAGGCTAAAATATCGTAATACGAGGCAAATTGAGGGCAAATAGTGATTCTATTTAACCGATAATTTAACGAAGTAGTACGGGATTTTAGACAAAAAGACTCCATTATAGATTGTGAATACAGGCTCTAAATCCTAATCCCCTTTTAAAAACGCCTCAAACTCAGGCTTGGCAAAATGTCCTTGATACATGGTGCCATCGGCTCGATAAATCGCGGGCGTGGCAAAGACGGCCAACCCTGCTGATACGTCTCGGTTGGCTTGCAAACGATTGTCCGAACAGTTGGGTAGGGTGGTTTGCAAGGTCGCTTGCATACCTAGCATCGCCTCATCAAATAAGCGTTTGCGTTCGGCGTTGTCGGTTTCGCACCAAATTTGTCGCATCGGTTCAAACGATTCGTCAAACACAGGGTAGCCAATGACGTTGACCGTCACCCCTTTGGCGTTCAATTCTTCAATCATCGTATGCAACTGCTGACAATACGGGCAATTTAAGTCGGTCGCCACATAAATGGTTTGCACCTCGGGGGCAGTCGCAGGATAAATGATGAGTTCATCCGCATCGAGTTTGGATAACACTTCCTTGTTTTTACGACGCTCAAAGGTAGCATCCAGCCCGATAAACTCACCGTTTTCTAGCAGGGCAATCTCGCCATCGATGATGGTTTTGCCCGTTTTGGTCGTGATAAATGGCATGCCATCAATGCTTGCCCCCCAAATCAACCCATCAACCGCCGTATGATACAACGGAATGTCTGCCGTGATGCCGTCGAATGTCATTAAATAGGGCAACATAGACGCTCGCTGGGCTTGGCTAACACGCGTACCATTTAATGCCTTGTCAAAAGGTGGTTGGCTTGCAGACGACAAACTATTCGATAGTGTAGAGTTTGCGTTGGCAGTCATCTCGTCATTTTGAATTTCAAGAATGACATCATCAGGCACACTTAACACCTCACCTTGCACCACATAATGACCATCTCGGCTGATATATAACGGCGGTTGGTCGGCAAGGGTAACAGCAAACAGGTCAGGGATGGATGACGGTTTGATGGACTTGATATCTGCCTTGATACCTGCTTCACGCAACACCTTTTCAAGACGCATGGCATCATGACGGTTTACATCGCTTTGTGTATGATTCTGCGAAACCGAACGGACAATGGCAGACTCATTGGCGATGCTCACCTCGGCATAACTGGCAGAACTTAATCCGACAAATAAACTGGCGGTGAGTAAGGTTTTGATTTGCGTTCTATTCATTTCTAATTCCTTGTTGTTGCTGGCTCTGGTGCTGGCTGTGGCTCAACCCTAAAACCCTGCCACTTCCTCATCGGTTAAAAACCGACTGTCGCCCTTTTCTAGGCCCTCGAGCGTAATATCACCGATGCTGGCTCGGTGCAATTCGGTCACCTTGTTGCCGAAATACGCCATCATGCGTTTGACTTGATGATATTTGCCTTCCGTCAATGTCAAACGAGCGTGCGTGTCGTCAATAAATTCCAGCTCGGCTGGGCGGGTTTTTTCTGTGTCACCCTCAAGCATGATGCCGTTTGCCACTTGCTTGACTGCATGAGCTTGTGCGTCCTCATTCATCGGGTCTGCCAAAGTCAGTTCATACACTTTTGGTTTGTGGTGCTTGGGACTGGTGACACGGTGTAGCCATTTGCCATCATCGCTGAGTATCAATGCCCCCGTGGTGTCCACATCCAACCTGCCTGCAATGCGTAAGCGATTTTGTTCGGGTACAGCAATCAACTCGGTCACGATGGGGTAGTCTTTGGGCTTGAGCGTGCATTCAAAACCTTCGGGTTTATAGAGCAAAATGTAGCGGTTGCCCGTTGCTACCGATAATGGCTCGCCTGCCCACATCACCTCATCATTGTCCACATCCACATGCACACTGCCGTCTTTAATCACCTCGTCATTGACGGTAATCTCGCTGGCATGAAGCACTTTTTTTGCCTCTTTGCGAGACAACTCGGTGGCTTTTGAAATGAATTTATCCAATCGCATCATGGTATCCTAGTCAAGGTTAAATAAATTTCTCCAGTCTATCATATCCCAAATTCATACCCTCAATTCTATCGCCCATGACCTACCAAACGCCAACTTACCAAACGTTAGCTAAAGCCATCACTGCCCGTTTAGAGATAAAGAAGTCTGAATTCATTGCTCATGCCTATCCTGTCAACAATCGAGAGGATGCCCTGTTTCATGTGGAACAATTACGGCAAGACTACCCCGATGCTCGCCATCATTGTTGGGCGTACATCATCGGTGACCCGAGCAATACTACTAGTGCAGGCTATGATGACGATGGCGAACCCTCAAACACGGCAGGCAAACCGATTTTAAATGTGTTACAGCATAAAGATATTGGTGACGTTGTGGTGATTGTGGTGCGGTATTTTGGGGGTATCAAACTGGGAGCGGGCGGATTGACACGGGCGTATGCAGGAGCCACGCAAGCGGTGGTTGATGAGGCGATGGCAAAAAACTTACTGACACCTTTTGTACCAATGACAACCGTGCAAATTGCAACCGACTTTGCCAATGAATCGCAAGTGCGGTATGTGGTGGATACCGTGGGCGGTGTGATTAAAGACGTGGCTTATGGCAAACAGGTCACGCTCACGCTGTCGCTACCCGAACCACAGTTGACGGTACTGGCAGAAAAGCTAAGCAATGACGGTGAAATTATTACCCGTGCGAATACCATTTGAATGACATTAAAATGTAGACTGTGTTAGCCCAGCAAACTTTGCTTGGAAGTAACTCGGCAATCATTTCAGTAACCACTCGTTCACTAAAAACAATGGGCAGAATATTGTAAACGTCGTATGATAACGGCTGATGCTTTTACGTTTAACAAACAATTTCCGATTATGCCAAGATTTATGCCACTACCTAATCCGCTAACCCGTGCGTCATTAAACCATGTATTTAACAAACACCCCAAATCGTCAGCTTCATCACAACTACTAACCAATCCATCAGGTGTTAAGTTCACCCCATTTCGTCCTCCATTTTGGCTGAGTAATCCGCACCTACAAACCATCCTACCCAAGTTTTTTGCCCCCGCCATCCCGAACTATCGGCGGGTTTTGGTCAAAGACTCATTGGACGAAAGCGACGTGGCGTATGACTTTTATGATGCCGATGATAGCGACTTTGACAGTAAGATTGACGGCAAAACACACGGCAAACGCCAAATAGATACGCCATTGGTGGTGCTGTTCCATGGCATGGAAGGCAGTAGCGACAGTCATTACGCACGGGCATTGGCACATGCGGTGCACGCCAAAGGTTGGCATTTTGTCGTACCTCACTTTCGCAGTTGTGGTGGTGTGCCTGTCAAGGGAGAGGTGTTTTATACCGCTGGCGATACGGATGAAATTCATCATAATTTGACTACACTCAGTCAAACATACGCCACCATTTATGCCGTGGGTGTGTCGCTCGGAGGAGCAGCGTTAGCCAATTATGTGGGCAAATTTGGCGATGAGGCGGTGTGCCAAGCGGCAGCAGTGGTTTCTGCCCCAGTGGACATGCCTTCTGCCGCCATCAAACTGCACCGCGGGGTCGGGCATCGTGTCTATACCCCTTATTTACTAAACCCCATCATCCAAAAAGCCTTATCCAATCAGCTTAGCGAAACAGAAATCAGCCAAATCAAACGGTTAAAACGGGTGAGCGATTTTGACCATTTGTTTACTGCCCCACGACACGGCTATCGTTCTGCTACCGACTATTATCATCGTGCTTCTGCCTTACCGAGGCTCATTGACGTTGTCCGCCCGACGCTCATCGTCAGTGCTAAAGACGACCCTTTTTTGGGCTTTCTGGCTACGCCGCCTGATGTTTCAGATAGCGTGACGCTTATGGAAACCGAGCACGGAGGACACATTGGCTTTTTAAGCTATCGCTCACCGCAAGATAACCCAAAGGCTGGTAAATCGTTTGATGTCAACTGGCTACCTGAAACGGTGTTGGCATATTTTGATCATCTAAACGCTTAGTGTTACGGGGTCAGTGTGCTACCATTTCGTCCGCTTACCCAAAATTTCACCGTTTACGGACAATGCCTGTATGTACCCCATTCTTCGCTATACCAAATCCATCATCGACGCTGTGCGAGATAACAAAAAGCAAGGCTTGATTGACTTTGCCGACACGGGCGAGATTCAAATTTATTGCCAACCCACCGACATCGATAATTTTTTTGAGATGAATAATGGGCGGATATTCACCTTATTTGATTTGGGACGCATCGATTTTGCGGTTCGCACAGGGCTCGGCAAAGCTCTGATCAAAAACCGTTGGGGCTTAGTGGTGGCAGGCAGTACCATTCAATACCGCAAACGTATTCGCTTGTTTGATAAAGTCACCATGAAAACGCATATCGCTGGCTTTGATGAGCGTTGGGTTTATATTGAGCAATCGATGTGGGTGAAGGGTAAACCTTGCTCAACCGCCCTACTTCGTACAGGTGTCACCGAAAAAGGGCGGGTCATCGCTACCGAACGGGTGCTAAAAGCAGTGGGTAAAGGGGATTGGCATAAACCCCCAACGGGCTACGTTGCCGAGTGGATAGCTTGCGACGACAACCGCCCTTGGCCACCTGAGTATTAACGTGAACCTTTGTGCGAAGCTAAAACTTAAGCAAAGTGTAATAGCCAGTGGGCTATGGGTATGTTGTTTGCCATTTGCCCATGCCACCAATTTTGCCGACTGTTCTGAGCATTTTTATCAAGCCCTTGCCCCCGAGTATATCGAACCTAAGCTCAACATTGACAGTGCCGAGCTGTGCTTTAATGGCTTTGCCACCTATTATTCGGGCTTGACCCGCACCCCGCTTTGGGCAGCCGAGCATCTGACCCGTGAGCGTCTTTATCAAGCAGAGCAAATCCCCCGTGATGACAGCTTTCATAGCGAAAGCCGACTGCCCAGCCGCATGCAAGCCGAACTTGCTGATTATAAAGGCTCAGGGTTTGACCGTGGGCATCTCGCCCCCAATGCCGACATGGCGACGCTCGCTCAACAATATGACAGCTTTAGCCTTGCCAACATCATTCCACAATCGCCCGACAACAACCGTTACATCTGGCGGAATTTGGAATCTGTCGTACGCTATTTGACCAAACAACATGGTGAAGTGTACGTCCTAACCGGGGCGGTGTTTATTGGCGATGAAGTGGTTGTCCTAAACGAGCGGGTGATTGTGCCAACCCATGTGTTTAAAGCGATATATATTCCTAGCACGGGCGAGGCTGGGGCTTATTATGCCCCGAATGATGACACCGAACGGGTGGAAGTGATTAGCCTTGATGAGCTCGCATTGCGTTCGGGGGTGGATGCGTTTCCTGCCCTCGCAGGCGAACAAACCGCCACCGTGCCAAATTTTGCTTTTAGGGTATCGGATATTGTCGATAATTCGAGTAATGACTCAGACCCCGCTCAAGAATCCATTTGGATAGCGATTATCATTGTCATCATTGAATGGCTGGCAAATTGGCTTCGGTCTTAAAACCGATAGAACTAAAAATTGATAGGTTTAAAGGACAATAAAAAGGATGAATTTATGAATGATAAAATAACACCCCAAGAAAAAAAACCTTTTGACGCCTATGCCAAGGACGCTCAAAGTATGCAAATCGGCAATTTAATCATTGAGAATCAAACCGATAAAATCACCATTTATGGCGATATTGATCTTTATGCCGACAAGCAAGGGCTAGAGCAAGCCAAACACTTGCAAACCTTGCTAACAAACATCATC